>CAYNYM010000306.1:0-938 GCA_964401325.1 uncultured Desulfobacteraceae bacterium
GTTCTGTATAAGGGGGAAATCATCTAATACTTTGTGCAAATTCTGTTTGCCTATGGTTTTTATTAAAAAATCAAAGCAGATAGAATCACAATATAAACAAAACAAAAGCATATCTTTTTCATGTTTTTTTGCAAAAATAAAACTTCTAACCGCATTTACATGTGTTGCTTTTTTTGTTATTAGAGCTGCTTGTAAACTTCTTTCTCCAGCTATTGAAAGCATACCTGGAAATACAACCCGATAATACTCCGTCACTTTTCTCTTGTCACTTTCCCCGTCCTCAATCCACGAAACCCTTGGAATTCTTCTCTCATATTCACTTTCTGAACAGGCTCGAACGTAATTGGTTCGTGGAAGGTAATCATCGGGGATGGTTGTCAAATCGAGGGGGTCGTAATCCGCTTTGTTTTTGCAACTTGCACGAGGCGTTTTATTCAAAGGATTACCTACAAAAAAATGAGGACCGGATAATATGAGTTCTTTTATATTCTCAGGAAATTTCGTTTCTCTTTGAATGGTGCCATCATTTTGGGCGTTTGTTTCATGCCACATTTCAAGAGAATAGAAACCATCGTTCAACTCTCTCAACCTGCTTGGATAATCGGCAATCTTTTCAAGTACGGAAATAACCTGTTGTGAATGAATTGACGGCAGTTTTGACTGTAAAGGTTTCTTGGCAGACGTTTCAAAGAGTTTTGCAAAGGTGCTCAAGCTTTCCCCATCGATTGTCAATATACGTTTACGATGACCTCTTAAATCCCAGTGACCCTCTTCATTCTTAATACCGGGAACGGGTTCATTTTTATCGTGTTCAAATGAAAGATCGATGGTTTCCGGGAGAAATAAATTGGATATGTTTTCAAATGAGACGGTTGGTCTCTTTTCGCCATATATATTAACACTGTATTGGTTTCTATCACCAATGGGAAAAAGCATAT
>CAYNYM010000306.1:948-4822 GCA_964401325.1 uncultured Desulfobacteraceae bacterium
ATTGATTTCTTTTTTTCAGCGTATATGTTGACACTGAATTTTTGATGATGGTCAACACCATTAAAAAGCGTCATTTCATTGGCAAACTGAAAATGAAACCGCAACCGCCTGTAAATCGCCTCTCTTAACGCCCCGCCTTTTGAATCATCGTAAACCCCTTCCGGATGCAAGAATCCCTGGACCCCTCTCTCATTTGAAACCATCCAGCTTTGAGGCAGGAAGCACTTGAACAGATTACTCTGAACACCCTTTAAGAGGGGATAATTCACCGTGGCGTTGAGATAGCTTTTTGTCGCCTCGATGGTCTCGTATTCCCGCTGATATTCCCGCTCAAGTTCCGGGAATTTCTCGAAGGTTGCCTGTCTCAGCTTTTTCAGCCGATTGGCACTGTAACTGCGCAGGACAAACAACGGCTCATAATCACCCAGAATCCCCCCTTCTTCCCATTGCAGCTTGATCCACGGCGGATTCCCAAGAATCAGATCAAACCCGCCCCGTTGGTCAAAAATATCCGCAAATTCCAACTCCCAATGGAAAAACTTCTCACGCTGGGCCACCTCTTTCACCGTTTGCAGTCTGGGCGAATGCTCATACAACATGTCCAGATTCACCTCTCCGATGCCGGCGAAGAGCTGGCGGATTTGTTTGATTTGCCGGTCTTCCTGGGCTTCGTCAAAGAGTTTAGGCCTGTCGCTGTTGGGTGTGATCAAATTGCCTTCCACGATCATGGACAGTTCCATGAGAAATTCGCTTCTCGAGGGCAGCTGATCCGCCCGGTCCATGGGCCAGAACCACAGGGCACACCAGTAGTCCATGGCCGCTTTTATTCTGGCGTAGGGCCCCGAAATCTGCATTTGTTTGGTGTAATAGTAATCGTTCAGGATCTTGTCCTTCTCACGGGTACTCAAGGGGACTTTTTGCCCCGGCCTCGTCTTTGCCCCATAGATCTGCACATCGTCTTTCACGGCCTGGGTGACCTTTGTCCGGATTTGCAGATGTTTGTCCCCCCGCTGATCGATCTTGGCCGAGATGGCCTGCAGGCGTTCCAGTTCATCCTCATTCAGAGGCTGGATAAACGCCTCCCGCCAGGCTTTGATAGTGGCCAGCTCGTCTTTGGACATGGCCTGGATCACCTTGTCCGTGTAGTTTGCCATGCCGGGGTCTCCCAGCAGGAAGTGATAGACCCCTTTTTCATCCCTCTTGGTGCCCGGCTTCACACGGACCGGTTCTTTGAGATACCACTTTTTGCCCTTTCCCATCAGGTCTTTGGGCAGATAACAGGCTTTTCTGGCCCCGATCAGAGAATTGCCGTTGATGAGTTGGGTGCCAAACCAGGGCACGTACGCCCCCTTATAAATGGTGTTCAGCCAGATGGACACCTCCGCCAGTTCCACCGCCACCGGGTTCAAGTCGATGCCGTAGGCGTTGTTGTCGGCGATGTACATCTTCACCTTCTGCTTTTCCTCGCTGTAAGCGTCATGGGGGATTGGCTCACCCAACTCTTTCTGCTTGCGCTGCAAATACGCCTCGGAAAGCTGGTCCACCGCCTCGTTGATAAACGCAGCGCTCCCCATGGCGGGCTCGCACAGTTTCAGTTCCAAAATATCATCGGCGCTTTTGTCCTTCAGCAATTCCTTCAAGGCGTATTTCACCAGACACTGGGTCAGCACTTCCGGGGTGTAGTAAGAGGCGGATTTCTTGCGCTCACGTCCCGCCAGGCGGTAGATAAAGGTCCCCTTGGGATAGATTTTCAGAGAGCCGTCATCGTTACGCACCCGTTCTTCTTCCTTGTAGTCCGCCAACCTTTCCCCGTTGACAAAAAAGCCCGCATCCAGTTCGTCTCCCGACTCATCCGCCTTTTTCACCTCGTACAAGTCCTCCTCGGCAAAGAACCCCCGGTAACTGAGCAACGCCTCGTACACCGCCCCCAACTGGTTGATCCCCAGCTGGGAATAGGAAATCCTTCCCGCCCTTTCTCTCCGGCTTTTGGGCTTGGATAGGGACATCTCCCGGATGATGTCGTAAAGGACCTCGTTTCGGAACCGGCAACTGTTCAGATGCCTGGTCTTGTCCGGATCGAACAGATGGGATTTCAACGGATGAATGGTAAACGTCCGGTTTTCGGGCGCTTCCTCCTGAAAATTCAGCTGATGCTGCTGGGCTTGCTCCCCTTTCTTTTCGGGAAAGCCCTTGTCAATCTTTTCAAACAGAATCTTAATGGCCTGATCCAGATAAGTGCCGTCCTTTTCTGCCTGGGTTTCCATGGAGGCGTTTTCCACGATGTCCCGCAAACTCTCAAAACTGTACCCCTTCATGTACACATCCGATTTCACCGGCGCATAGGCCAGCTCCGACCGGGACTCCATGAACAAAATAAACAGAATCCGGTACATGTAACGCAAACACTCCTTGGTCAACGTCTCCGCCAGGTTCTTCTCATACACCTTGATCCTTTGGCGCTCACGCATATCCCGAACCGCCTCGTTGCCCAACATCTCAATACATCGTCTTAAAGCGTATTTTAAATCCTCGGAAACGGAAGTGGCGTGCTTGTGGGAATTGCGATCAAACCCGTCCAACACCGACTCCCCCGACTCCGGGGCGAGACTCTCCCGCTCCAGCAACACCGTCAACGCCTGGAACGTGGTGTCCTCTTTTCGAGAAAAAATCTCCTCCAAGTCCATGGTCAAAAACCGCTTCTCATTCCACTTCAACCGGTCAATCAACGCCACCTGCTCCATATCCGCAATGATCACCCACCGTGGCGGCTCGTTGGCCGAAAAGATCCCCTTCCCCAACAACTCCTCAAAACTCATCTCCAACAACTCGTCACTAACAGGATGCGCCGCATCAAACTGACCGGCTGTCAAACGCCCCTCGATCAACGTCCCGTTATCGAAATCACAAGATGCCATCATCATCACCCGGGTAGCACCACTGGCCCCATTCACAGTCCCCATCACCGGCACGGCTTCATCATTGGCCGTATAAAACCACCGATCGCTTTCACAGACATACCCCAACGCATGAAAAAACCCCTTAAGGAATTCCGCCTGAATCCCGGCCCTGACCTTCTCATCCCTCTCCCGGTTAAACCGCTCCCGAAGAAGAAAATACTCCTTAGCCAGCCCCTTCACAACCCGCCAAGTCTCCCTCTGACCAGACTCCTTGGCCTCCTGCCGCTGGGCTTTCAGAAGTTCCTTCAAGTTCTCCTCAAAGATCGTCCCAAGATAGTGATTGGTGTAGTATTCGTTCACGTTTGATATGCCTGTCAAGTCGATTGCCATATGTGATTACCTCCGTTTTTCTTTTTTGTTCCCCTTAAAAAAGCTTTTTTCCCTCTCTAATTCCCCCCTCGGGGGGGGAGGGCCACTTGTGGCGGAGGGGGTCTTTACACTATCTCATCTACAGTGCTATCCCAGGAATGCCGCCATATCTCAACCTTCGATTCAGTCTTTTTTAAAAATTCAAGTTTTTGACGATATCGCTTAAAATGTTTCAACTATCAATCTGCCAAGAACCCCCTCCGGCCCTTCGGGCCACCTCCCCCGAGGGAGGAATTTGTTGTGGGGACTCTTTCCTTTGTCCCTCTATAAAAAGGCTTTTTTCCGCCTTAATTCCCCCCCTAGGCTGGACTTGGGAAACAGTCCTCGAAGTTTTTGTGAGACAAAACTTCACAGGGGCCACTTGTGGCGGAGGGGGTCCATACACTCTTACGTCTACAGTGCTTCCCCCAGGAATGCCACTATTTCTCAATCTTCAATTCTGTCTTTTTCACAATTCACGTTTTTGACGATGTCGCTTACAATGATTCAACTGTCAATCTGCCAAGAACCCCCTCCGGCCCTTCGGGCCACCTCCCCCGAGGGAGGAA
>CAYNYM010000307.1:0-4813 GCA_964401325.1 uncultured Desulfobacteraceae bacterium
AGGCGGCGGCGTTCAAGACCTGCCGGGCGGTGCCGAAGGCGAGGCAGTCCCTGGGATTGCAGGTGATATAGGTGACAGGGGAACCTTTTGGCTCCCGAAGGCCCTCCCGGGAGATCCTGCCGAAATCCTCCCAGAACAATCCAGCCCCCATGTGCCTTCGGGGAATCAAAAAGGAGACGCTTTCTCTGAAGGCCTCCTCCCGCTCCTCGAAACTCTCGAAATAGGTGATGCCCTGCCGGAGCCGCTTGTCCATGCTTCGTCCTTCTCCTTCACGGCCGATCGTCGCCTGCTTGACTCGACCCATGGGTTAATAGTCCCATACGGCCGGGAATGCAAGGGGAAGGCGCCATTTTAAGGAGAGAAATGTCTCTCGAAGGGTTTTCCCTTTGTCCATGATCACCGCAATGAGGCCATTTTATACCAAAGGGATCGTTGGTGCCTGGCCACGATAACAAATCGAAACCATTAAAGAACAAGCTTGAAAACGTCTCTATTTAGGCCCTATATTGAGTTTTTGGGGGGCAAAGAGGGCATTATCCGCGAATTTGCGGCTTTGGGGCGTATGGAAAAAGGTCTGAGGAGAGGAAAGCAGTCTTTGGTTTATAAAGCTTTTAAGGGTTGAATTTGAGCTAGTTTTCATCCAGAAATGGCCCTTTTTCGCAATTTCGGCGTCAAACTGCGAGGTTTCTTGTGCGACGTACTGCTCGTACGTCTCCGCGCAACCTCTTGTTTTCCTAGAACTTGCAAAAAATATCTCATTTCTGAATTGAAAACTCACGCGTGCCCGGACTGCGTTTCCGGATGGGCACGAGCCAGTACCTCGTGGAACCGTTGTTCGGAATCCCATAAATCCCAGGAATGTTGTGCGTTCAGCCAAAATTCAGGGGAATTGCCAAAAAGACGAGATAATCTGAGCGCCATGGCAGGTGTTACGGAACGTCGTTCCCTTAAAATTTCATTTAAGGTTATTGCATAATGGGTATACTCTAAGCGCCTTATAGCCCGTTTCATTAATCCAGGGGGTAGTCGTTTTGATTTGCCTGTAATAAAAACCTGTTGTGTCTCCTTATCGGCAAATGTTCTTATCATGGGCACTATTGTTAACAGTCACGTGACAGTTGTCAACCGCGATATGGTGGGGGAGTGGGGCCACCTCTTGATATGTGAAATGAGATATGCCATATTGTATGTTATCCCGATTGCTTGGAGAAAGGTGGGTAGAAAATGCCGAGAGCAAACAGGTTCCATGTCCCCGGCCATAATGGCATGCCCCAGTTCAGTGATCTTCGAATTTACCGAAGGGGGATGACGCATCGATGTTATAAAAAAGGGTTTCTTCTTAGATTTGCGCGGGAGCGACGGCGATAGATGGCATGGGTAAATCAGGCCAAGAAACGTTGACTTTTAAAATAAGGAAGAAATATGAAACCAAGGATAAGTATGATCACTTTGGGAGTGAGGGATTTGGAAGCATCAATCAAATTCTATCAAGACGGTTTGGGATTTCCAAGAATGGCGTCACCTCCCGAAGTTGCTTTTTTCACCCTCACGGGCAGTTGGTTAGGGCTATACAATCGCGAATCCCTTGCCGAAGATGCAACCGTATCACCAGAGGGCAACGGTTTTTCAGGATTCACTCTTTCCCAGAATGTGGCATCAGAATCTGAAGTAGATCAAATAATTGAGCAAGCACTGTCAGCGGGTGCAACACTTGTTAAACCAGCGCAAAAGGTGTTTTGGGGAGGATACTCCGGATACTTCAAAGATCCCGATGGCTACTTATGGGAGGTTGCCTGCAATCCCCACTTTTGGGTTGGGCCCGAAGACCAAAAAACATAAAACCTTGAGGTTATCGAGCAGTTTTTTTACGGATGGAAAACCAGGGTCTCGCATAATATGCGAATCAATTCAAACATTGCTCGTTTTTTTGGGAATGATGACCGAGAAAGCCGTTTTAATATTGCGAAAATTTGTTTCCATCATCGGCCGTTTCGTATCCCTTGGGATATTTTCACAGGTTGAAATCCTTTGCATCCCCGCAAGCGGCACAGTCGGATCGGCATTCGGACAGAATTGCTCCCCCAAAGAATACCGTTTTTTTTCGGTCTCCGCATTAATCTTGGTTGCAGGAATGGTAACCGGCTGCGCCATGCCGCCCTACGTAACCAGCCTCGACGAAATTCTTGAACAGGAGGGAGGAAACAATCGATCCCGTTATGGATACAGATGCACTACAGGTGCGCATCGTGGTGCATCTGAAGAATATATTGAGAACACCATGGCGGCTTTGAGGGCGGCAGACGAAAACAGCAAATATGCATTCATCGAATTCGACGTCCAATACTCAAAAGACAGAAGGATAGTTGTCTATCATGACAAAAGAATGATCAGATTGTATGGCAGCATGAGAGCAATAAGCAATACGACATTTGCCGAACTAACCAGAATAACATGTGGAGAAATCGCTGCCTATGATGAAGTCATCGCCATTTTAAAAAAGAAACTCAACATTGAAATAAAGTCGCAGGGAGACAATCAAGAAGACGAGCGCTTGGCCGATGAGATCATAGCCGATATCCAGACGCGCAAACGGGATAACGACGTATTGATAAGCTCCATTTCCAGCGATGTAATCAAATATGTAAACCGAAACTATCCTGACATACCAACCGGTCAGGTGTTCTGGTTGACATCATCCACCTATCTGCATTTCGACGGCCTGACGAAAAAGCTCTACGAGGATATCAGCGCCACCCAGGCAGACTATCTCATGCTGCATGTGGCCAACCTGCGCAATATAGATGCCCTGCTCAAGTTCAAACCCAAGGAGAAAACCATTGTGTTCTGGGATTTCGACGACAAAATATACATCGTGCACAAGGACATCTCTGACCGGCTCTGGGGCGATTCCGGCATCAGAACATTTTGTCGGTTTTTGCGATATAAACTTCTTTCACCATTCCAGGGCCTTTTCCCCTCGCATCAAGATACAATGTCGGTTGGTCTGTCAAGTCTTTGATGACAAAAAACGGTTTGAAATCAGAATGATATGAACCCATTACGGATAACCCGGCATAACATCACGCTTTCAGCCGGACGCGGCAAAACCAGGCATGGTGCTGGAAATGTGGAAATGGACTCAGGAGTGCTAATCCCCAGATTGTCATCAAAGTCTTCGTTCCAGGTTAATGGTTTTGGAGGGGCTGAATTGGTTCGAGCTAAAGAAATTTATTAGTTTGGAATCATTCCAATCGACCAAGGTGTTTATTTTTTGAACGCCGAGTTCTCTCAGGTGATCCACAAATTCATTGATTAACTGCTCACCGATACCCATGTGCTGGTAAGAGGGATCAATGCCGATTGTATCCAGGGTTGCTTCTTCTTGGAAAATACCATATTCTCCAACATAGATTCTCCCCATTACAAATCCCATCACGGTTCCATCTTCTTTTTCCGCCACAAGCGACGCGGGCAAATAATCTTTGGATTTAAAAAGCATTTCAAACTTCATTTCATAGTATTCCGGCCGGAAAGCCTTGAGTATTTTTCCGTCAATCGCAACCACAGCGTCAAAATCGTCAACCTTCATGAGTCGAATTCTAATGGTGCTCTCGTTCATGGGGCCTCCTTTCTCTTCAGCGTTATGTTTTTAAGATTTGGTGAGGAAAATTGAAAGATTAACGGGCTTTTGTCGGAAGACCTTTGCGTTAAACGTGAGACGCAAGTGAAGCCGGCAGGTTATTGCTTACCTTTAAGGAAAGGTTGATGGATTATTGTTCCGCGCGCAGATAAGGGGTAGTTGTACTCGATTGACATCACAAATAGCTCTTTATGCTTTACTTATTCTATCCCTGGTTTTTTTTTGATGTCAACACTTAAACGTTGACAATGTTTTTTCACAATATTATCAACTAGGGTAATGGGGTCGATCCATGCTAAATGTCTGTAAATTTTTTAAAATTGAGGGTAAGTGAAGTTGTTTGGGCCCTGTTTTGAGCCTTGAAAGGGCAATAAAAGGACTGCACCTATTTCCGGGACGAAATAGTTGGCTTGGTCCGGCCCCACTTTGAAAGGAATCATTTAAACAAAAGTGTAGAAGCCGCGGCGTTTTGAAGAACGGCGCAATTTAAATTCAGGGTGACCATAGGGACGTGCTGGAAAAAGAATTGGGCAGGCTTGGCTACAAAGTCAAACGTGCCGGAGGGTGATTGGTTTTGAGCCTGCCGTCGCGATTCGGAGATGAATTTGTACGAAGTCTGATTATTACCACAAAGGATATGAAGAGCACGAAGGGTTACAAAAATTATTGAGGGGCATTTGAACAAGTGACACCCAATTTGAAAATGAAAAACTCTGATGCAGAACTGCAGCTTGCCGGGGAATTTATTCGAGAGACCGGCTGTCATGTCTTCCTTACCGGCAAGGCCGGAACGGGAAAGACCACATTCCTCCACACGCTTAAAAAGAACAACCACAAGCGTATGATTGTCACGGCACCTACCGGTGTCGCGGCCATCAATGCGGGTGGTGTTACCCTGCATTCCTTTTTCCAGCTTCCCTTCGGGCCGTTTGTACCGGGCAGCGAAAACACCCGGTCCCAGTACCGATTCAGCAGGGAAAAAATCGGCATCATCAAGAGCCTGGACCTTTTGGTGATCGATGAGGTGAGCATGGTGCGGGCCGATCTGCTGGATGGTGTCGATAGTGTCCTGCGGCGCTTCCGCCGCAGCAATCTGCCGTTCGGCGGGGTGCAGCTATTGATGATCGGCGATATGTTCCAGTTGCCGCCGGTGGTAAAGGAAGGGGAGTGGCG
>CAYNYM010000308.1:0-4808 GCA_964401325.1 uncultured Desulfobacteraceae bacterium
AATATCTTCATTCATGAGTCATCCAGTCCGAAGAACACGGATTCTTCCCTTGGCAGTGCGGCATACTCCAGTGGTAAATCAATAATAAAGGTTGTGCCCCCTTGGGGAGGGCATTCAAAGCGGATGTCTCCCCCGTGGAGTTTCAAGATGTTCTGAGAAATGCTCAATCCCAGTCCCGTGCCCTGGCCGACAGGCTTGGATGTGAAAAAAATATCGAAGACCTTGTCCCTGAGTTGATCCGGAATGCCTGGGCCGGTATCTGAAATCCCGATCACAAATTTTGAGCGCTCATGGTCGAAGGCGGCGGAGATATCCAAACGCCCTTTTCCATTCATGGCATCTGCGGCATTCAGGAAGAGGTTCGTAAAGACCTGCTGTATCTGGCCCATGTCACCGGTCATTTCGGGCAGATCGGTCTCGAGATGCGTTCTGACCTCGATATCCTGAAAATTGGCCTTGCTCGTGAGTAGACTCAGGCATTTCTTGAGCGTTTCTTCCAGACTGAAAGAGGTGTTGCTGCCCGCGGACTTCCGGCTGAATTCCAGGAGTTCGGATACGATTTTTTTGCAGCGCATGGTCTGATCAACGATTTCCTGGAGATCGCTTAATCCCTGTGGATTGTCCTCCAATGCCCCTTTGATCAGTTCCGTGTAGATAAGGATAGCCGACAGGGGGTTGTTGATCTCATGCGCGACACCGGCGGCCATTCTGCCGACAGAGGCGATCTTTTGGGACTGGACGAGTTGAAGATTGGCCTCCTCCAGCTCTTTTCGCATCTTGAGAAATTCACGCATGTCGGTGAAGATACCCACGCTCCCGATCTCTTTGCCATCGATGAAAATAATGGAGGCCGAGAGGGTCACGGGAAGTTCTTCGCCATGCTTGGAGGTAATCGCCATGCTGACGGGATTCAATTTGCCCGGTGGTCCATATTGCTTACTGCGCATCTTTTTCATGTTTTCCCGAGCAACACCGATATCATAAAAACTACTCAGATGGCCCTTGTCGATGATCTCTTGGGCAGAGTATCCCGTCAGCCGTTCCATGCCCTCATTGAAGATCAGGACGTGCCCCCTGGTATCCACAACAACAATCCCGTCTACGCTGCTCTGGATGACTTTTTCAAAAAAGCCCCTGGACTTTTGGGCCTCTTTTTCAAGTTTGACCCGCTCAGTTACATCTCTCGACGCCTCCAATATTTGAACAATGTTTCCCTGCTCGTCGTATATGGGGGCCAAGGTCACGACATCAAAACTCATATTGCCCCTTTCATCGACCACTTCCTCAATGGTACTGAAAATACCTTTTTCCTTGATCTCCTCGAGATGTTCATCCAGGAAACAGGGCTTTCCATCCTCGTTGCAAAGCCCATTACGCCCGGTTCCGGATTTCATATGGTAACAGTGTTTTCCAATGACCTGGTCCCGAGAGTACCCGAATTCCTTGAGAAATGTTCGATTTACCACGGCAATTTTTTTGTCCAGGCCCACCACCATGATGCGATAGGGGAGGGAGTCCAAGATGACCTGAACATGTCTCTCCTCCCGTTCCTCAAAACAGGAAGGGGCTTCCCCCTCCGCGGTCGGGATGCCCTTGGGAGGTTTGGCGTCTAGACTTGTCATCGGATTTCAATTGCCTTTCTCGAAATATCCATCCTTGCAATTGAAGCATGGGAAGGGCGGAAACTTGGAGTGAATGACAACTGCAGGCAGTCAGCCCGTTTTCACCTGTGGGTGCTTGATATTTCGTTTGGTTCAACATGTCCATGCAAGGGTCTTTCGCAGGAGCCCGAAGAACTATTGCATGACGTGAAGCGATTGTTGAATTCGGAGATCGTGAAAGAGGTTGAAAAATAGAGAATTTACGGTTCATTCTCCTGATGTCCAGGTGCTGAATGGGTCAACCTGTTCTTGGTAAAGGATGAAAGAGGTAGATCATTATTCCGTATCTTAACGGATTGGAGGAAAGAAGTTCAAGGGAAAACCGACCAAGCTGGTCGTATTTGAAATGCAAAACATGTGTTCACACATCGGGCTTTTGTGGACCAAGGGGCAATACTATCGTGAAGGTGGTCCCGCGGTCAGGGTAACTCTCCACACCAATCGTTCCTTGATGGGCTTCGATAATTCCTTTGACAATCGACAGGCCCAGCCCCGTGCCCATGACATGTCGGGTTTTGGGGTGTTTGACCCGATAGAATTTGTCAAAAATTTTAGGGAGCTCTTCAGGAGGAATTCCGACCCCTGTGTCCTTGACCGTTATCTCGATGTGTCCTCCGGTATTCCGGGCGGCCACCATGACACAACCCCCCTCCGGAGAGTAATTGATGGCATTGCTGATCAAGTTGCTGAAGATTTCTTCGATGTTTTTTGGGTTGGCCTGTAAAGGTTTAAGATTTTCGACAGAGTAGGTGAGGCTGATTCCCTGTTCCTTGGCCCGGGAATCCATGAGGGCAACCGTTTCACTGATAATTTTTTCGATATCCGTGGGTTCCTGTTTCTTAATCAGCTTGGTTTCTTCGATCTTGGCCACGTCCAGGAGGTCGTTGATCAATGCCAGGAGGGCGTCGATCTTTATGAGCCCTCTGTGGACAAAGTCCTTTTGCCTGTCCTGAAGCGTCCCGGCAAGACCTTCCAGAAGGACGCTGTTGATCTGTCTGATGGAAACAAGGGGACTTCGAAGTTCGTGGGCGACCATGTTCACGAAATCGGATTTCAGTTTATCCAACTGCTTGAAGGCGGTGATGTTTTCAAGGACGGTCACGGTGCCTTCCACACACAGGAAGACATTTCTGTCAATGCCGAGGGCCGGGGCCGAGATGGCCCTTAATGTGGTGTTGCCGACCTGTATTTCCTGCGCGATGACCTCCGTTTCAGAGTAAGCTCGCGATAAAATTTCGTCCAGGGTTTTGATGAGGGAAGGGCCGTTGATCACCCTGGATACAGGAATCGGGGGAGTAATGTCCTGGGACAGGTCCATCATCCTCATGAATGCGGTATTGAAAAGCACTACTTCCTTATTTCGATTGGTGACCATGACGCCGTTGGCCATGCAATTGATGATCGTCTTGAGACGGCTCTTTTCGAGGCTCAGGTCATAGAGGTTTCGAATATTTTCTTCACGATATCGAAGGCTTTCCTTTTCCAGTTCATCCTTCTCGGCTTCCTTTTGAATGAGGTCCCAGAGGAGTCTCGCGGCCCTGTGATCGATGATGGAGATCTCCGGGGGCCTCAGGCTATACACGTCACCCAGTATTTTGGTTGAACCGGTCAATTCGATGATGACATTGAGGTCTTTGAGTTTGAAGAGGTCCGTGAGGCTGGTGGTGGTTTCAAGGTTCAATGACTTGGCATACAGGATGCCCGGGGCTTCGGGATTGATGTCGCACACACCCAGGATTCTGATTTTCAGTCTGGAAAGGTGCCCCTCATCCAGGAGTTGGATGAGATTGCAACAGGCATTTCCTCCACCCACGATCGCCGCATTGAGAACTTTTTCCGCCTGATCCCCGCGCTGAATGGGGTGAATCGCTTGATCTCCTTCGATGAAAGATTCATGGGGGAGACGTTCCGGTCTTTTCATAATACCTTCTTGCCGTTTCATGCCGTGTGAGGTAATCCGTTCCAGATCGAGTTTTAGTGTCCTGCCGATTTTTCTCCAAAAAGAGGCCTCATGCCCGGGGTGTTCGGCTTCCTATCCGATGCACGACTGCGCTTTCCAGGTCTTTACTGATGGCCTTTAAGGTCCGGCTCTCAGTGATGGGACCGGATTCATTCCAACCCTTGCGTAAAGCCTTGTCTTTTTCATCTCGGAACTCCTGAAGGCTTCGAGCCATAGACTTCCACAGGAAGAGTTTTTGAAGCACATGGCGTTCCGGTGCCGACAAGTCTCTCTCGGTATCAAATGATCTGCCGCTTTGTGTCGTGATCATCATAAGGCAATATCGGATTGTCCGTCGAGTATAAAAGGACCGACTCGGGAATGTTAATGGAATTTTGACTGTAAATTCAAGAAAAAAACCCGGCTCTTCCGGGTGTATTCCGGAAGAGCCGGGTTTTATGCCGTCAAAGTGACGAAGACCTTCGGCATCATACTATCGGTCTTGGCAAAACTCCGGCTCGTTCTGCGATTTCCGGAACCCGATGCTCCCATTCGATGGCCATGAGGTGGATTCCGCTGACCCCCTCCATCTCCTTGAATTCCTCGATCTGTTCGATGGCAAACTTGATCCCCTCTTCAGCCACCTTACCCTTGCCGGCGTCCCTTAACCTCTTGATCAAGGATTCCGGGACATCCATGCCGGGCACGGATCTGGCCATGTACTGGGCCATACCGACGCTTTTCATGGGCGTAATGCCTGCCAGAATATAACACCTTTCATGAAGACCCATATCAACCACCGTTTTCATGAACTCCCTGAATTTATCCATGTTGTAAATACACTGCGTTTGAATGAAAGAGGCACCGGCGGAAATTTTTACGGCCAGCCGATGGACCCTGTATTCAAAGGGATCTGCAAAGGGATTCGATGCCGCACCGATAAAGAGTTTGGGGGGGACGTCGATCTCTTCATCATTCATGAATCTTCCCTCTTTGCACATTTTTCTTGTAAGGGCGATCAATTGCATCGAGTCGATGTCATAGACGTTTTTTGCCTGAGGATGATTCCCGAATGACTGGTGATCGCCGGACAGACAAAGCATATTTCTCACGCCCATGGCATAGACGCCTAAGATGTCGCCTTGAATGGCCAAACGATTTCTGTCACGGCAGACCATTTGAAAATTGGGCTCAACCCCTTCCTGGAT
>CAYNYM010000309.1:0-4796 GCA_964401325.1 uncultured Desulfobacteraceae bacterium
ACGGGCGGGCGGATATCTATGCAGCCGGGACCATGCTTTTTGAGATGTTGATTCCCCAACCGTTGTTTCCCGGCATGAATTCGACCCGGGATTTGCTCTCGCTGAAACTGGAACGAAGGGGCCGGTTGTTTTTTAAAATGCCCTCTGAAATGAATAAAATGGTCGATAAGGAGCTGGATAAGATCCTTCTAAAGGCCCTTTCCTATGATCCGGATGAAAGATACGCAACATGCGGTGAGTTCCGGGATAGGCTGAAAGGGTATATGAATCGGAATCTTAGCCGGTTTACACCCAGAAATTAAAGACTCGCAGAAGGGGTGCTCGGTAATTTGTCGTTGGCTTTCATGCCAACCTTTTGACAGCCATCGTCTATCTTTGAAGGCCGATCGCACCCGGTCGAAGTCATTTATCCGGCAAGGAATCTTGGATTTCCTGCAGATCGCGAGGCCCTTGTGGTTGCAGATCAGGGCCATATCCCTGCAGCAGGGTTTCTTTATCGGGAAGGTGAATTATGAAAGAGGTCGAAGCCGACAAACCGCAACTTTCTCAATTCGGACGCACGCTTTCGCTCGTGTTCAACCGTGCCTTCATGTACCAGGCAAACCACCCTTATTTGCAGGAATCGATCGAGGGCGTGCATCAGGCGCTGCGCAAGCTCCTTATTAGATTGTCCCCCCTGGTCTTTATACTGAATCGTGAACAGTTCTACGTGGACGAAGAGCCATTAGACCCCCGCATCAATGTGGATAGAATGGTGGCACATTTCAAGAAGGTCGGAATTGAGTCCATTTCATTCTATAATGGTTTGGAGAAAAACGAATTCCGTCTTTTTCTTAACGTCGTGACGTCTCTGAACAAATACCCGGACGCCGAATCAATGAGCAAGGCCCTGTTCAGAAAAGGGGTCAATTTCATCAAAATCAACCATGTTTTTTATCAGAAAGTCACCGCAGACGATGAGATCGTGTCCCGTGATGCGCTCAAGAAAGTGACGCCCCAAATCATGGACGAGACCCAGACCAGGACCAAGCAGATGTTCATGGACACCGTCCTGGAAAGTGTGCTCATGGAGGAGTTTGCAAAGACCCTGAATCTTCAAAATCTTATGAAGAGCCCCAGGGGTCTGTCGAAAGACATGATCGCCGCCGACCTCAACACGGCAAAGCAAAACAGCGGTCAAGGCCAAAGCCCCGGGCTGTTTTTGCTGAAGCAACTTGATGTCATTGACCGGGAAGTAGAAAAAAACTTGTCTGAAAGTGATGACGTGGACCTGCCGGAGATGGCGGGTGCCCTCATTGAAATGCGGAAAAAACTCATCGAAGGCATTGAGGCCCAAAAGGCCCTGGGTATTGCCTATTCGAATGAAGAAAAGATATATGGAAAGGCCAATGAGATCACGGACAAAATTCTCATAAAACTCGTCAGGGAAGAATACCGGTCCGGAAAAATCACCTCTTCGCGGCTGGCTCAAATCTTACGGAGAATGATTCCGGAGGCCGGGGAACTCAAACGGCTGCTTCCCAAGATCAAGACCGCCCTTCTTGAGGAAGGCATGGCACTGAATGAATACATGGATTTGCTCCGGGAATTGGGCCGGGAGCTTCAGAACGAGGAATTGGCGGGCATTCTGGCGAAGAGCTCCGAGGAGATCGGCATTGAAGGAGAGGATCTCATCAAGGAAGTCAAGGAAAACCCTGTCCAATCGGCCGAACTTCTTTACCTGGCATCCGAGATCCGCAAAGGGGGTGGCGATGAGAAGGCACTGACCGATCTTCTTGTGGATTATGTGGAGCGTATCGGTTCTGAAGCCTCCCGTGATATTTCCCGGGAGGAGGGGTCGGAGGAAACACCGCATCTCAATAACGTTTTTACCGAGGTCAAGTCCAAGCTTATCCAACACCTGGGGAAGATGGACATAAAAGACGACGTTCTCAATCGATTGGAGGGAAGACTCAACCAGAGGATGGACGAAGTCCTGGATAAGATGCGACTGGAATGGATCAAGTCTCAATCCGATCGTGGGGAAAACGAACCTCTAAGACACTTGACCGTGCTCGAGACCCTGGAGCACAGTATAAGCGAGGAAGAAGACCTTTGGGAAATTCTCAAAATGATCCGTTCGCGGGTCGAGGCCCATGAAATCGATGAAAACGATTTCGGGCAGATTTACTCGGAAATAAACAATCTTGATCGTTTGAGGGAATTGGACCAGTCCAAGAAGGGCGCCCTGGCCGGCATTATGCGGGCCCAGGGCCTGATGACCCTTTTCGATAAAGAGGTTGCAAGGTCAAAGCGCTACGGCACCCCTTTTTCCGCCCTGGGCTTTTCCCTTGTAACGGCCCGGGCAAGGACCAAGCCGAAATCCGGGGCCATTACGAATTATGAGATCATCGATGCCCTGCTGCACAAACTGGCCGAGATTTTCAGGGATTCGGATGTCGTGGGTGAATTGCGAAAAAATAAACTGGTCGCTTTGTTGCCCATGACGCCTCAAGTGGAGGCAAAGGTGGCGCTGCGAAGGGCCTTGAAGCATCTGCACCTCAAACCTGTTGATGTGGGGGGAATTCCGCTTGAGATAAAGGTCGCAGGGGTCGTGGCGGAGGTCGATTTCGAAAAAGGTCCCAGCGCGACGGCCTTCGCCGATCTCATTTCCATTCAACTCATGGACATGGCCACAAGGATTCGGAGTATTCACGGCTATTCGTAGCGGGTTTCCCGGAGATGTCGCAAGTGTCCGACTCTTGGATGCGCATGTAACTGCAGATTTGATGCCTTGCTAAAGAGCCACCATCATGCCTGGATTCTTGATAAACCACGAAGAGCACGAAGATAAAAATATGATGTTTTTTTATATTTCTTCGTGCTCTTCATGTCTTTTGTGGTGAAAATTGGGCTTTTTTACTAGAACGTCAAATTCGGCGGCCAAAAATAAGGCGGCTATCCTTTTGGATTTATCATGGTGAGTCGCCTTGTGCCTTGAATCTGCCTGAAGTTTGCCCCTTCGCTGAGACACCTTAAGGCCAATTCGGGGTTTATCACCCTTGTGCCCGATACGGCGTCCACCCCATGGTCAAAAAGGATCGGGGAGAGCGGAACCGTATCTCCCAGCATGACCACATAGGCCTTGGGGTCGCAGAGTTCGATGAGGTGTTCAAAGGTGTGGTTTGTAAGAGACGTGCCCGTGATCGCGACCAGGTCGGCTCGGGGAATCAGATCATCCGCCGCGCCTTCGCCGAAATCTTCATCCCTCGGATTTTTTTCAATGACCCACAGTTCCTTCGAAATGTTTCGAATTTTTGGGATGAATGGGAAGTGCCCGACAATAGCAATTTTTTTGCCTTTCCCCTTTTCCTGGATCAGGTCTGCGGCATTCAATTCGACGCAGGATTCTTCTCTTAGTTCAAGAAGTGAGTTGATGGTCGCCATTCCGACGGCCGCCTCGAGAATCCTTTCGGAATAAACCATTTGGACCAGTTCCCATGCGCTTTTGCTCAGCAGGGAGCCCGGTTCTCTGACCATTGGAGGATCCTCGCGAAGGGCATCGCGGGGCAAGGATGCCGCGAGCCCACAAAAACGGGTCAGGACACCGGTATGAAAGACCCCTTGACGGACATCTCTCACCGTTGCGTCAAGGTCGAGTATTGACAATAGGTCATCCAGAATTTTCATAGCCTACCGTTCGTCTCCTTTCGTGATGTTCAATGACATGGATACCCATATGGGCATCAGTCGGCCAGGCCCTGTTCCAACTGTGACCACAGATCCTTGATAGCACGTGCCCCCTCAGAATCCTCTTCATATTCAAAGATGGTTTTTCCCTGAACCATTGCCCGGGTGAAGGCAGGATCAAAGGGTATGCGCCCCATCACGGTGACATTTTGTCCTCTGGCAAAGTCCTCAATGGCCTTTCCCTGATCCGGATTGAGGTCGAATTTGTTTACGCAGACCATCGCCGGGATGTTAAAGAAGGCCGCTAACTCGGCAACTCGCTCCATGTCGTGTTTGCCCGAAACCGTGGGCTCGGTGACGATGAGAACCGATGTGGCCCCGCCGAGGGAGGCAATGACCGGACAACCGACGCCTGGAGGGCCGTCCGTGAGAAGCAGGTCCAGGTTATTCTTTTCAGCAAGTTTTTTGCCTTCCTGTCGGATCTGACTCACCAGTTTTCCGGAGTTCTCCTCCGCAATGCCAAGCCTGGCGTGGGCCATCGGGCCGAACCGGGTGTCTGAAATAAACCATTCACCGCATGTGTTGAGCGGGAACTCGACGGCATCTTCAGGACAGAAGTAATGGCATACCCCGCATCCCTCACATTCGATGGTATCCACCACAAAGTCTTCGCTGATGGCGTTCCAATTGCACAGTTCCCGACACAGGCCGCATTGGGTGCACAGGTCGGGATTGATCGTCGCCGTATGTCCGGATTGAAAATCGTGACGTTCCTGGATCCGAGGGTCCAAGATGAGGTGAAGGTCGGCCGCATCCACGTCCGCATCACAAAGGGCCTTGTTCCCGGCAAGTGAGGCAAAGGCGGCGACCAGGGTGGTTTTTCCCGTACCGCCTTTGCCGCTGATGATGACTAATTCTTTCATAAAGATCGCTCCTTGTTATCCGATAATTTCCTCGATCTGATGATGCAATCGTTTGAATGCCTCTTTCCATTCAGGCATCACGTCCACGATCATCTCTCCCCGCGAGTAGGCCTCTGCAATCCTTCGGTCAAAGGGGATTTCCATCAGCAGGGGTATGTTTTCCTCCTCGGCATAGGCCTTCACCCGGTCATCCCCCATGTCGGA
>CAYNYM010000310.1:0-4796 GCA_964401325.1 uncultured Desulfobacteraceae bacterium
CGAGGATGTGGTATCCGTTACTTGCCTTGGATTCTATGGCCAGGGCGCCGGCGCAGTCGGAACAGCAGCGAATTTTTTCATTCTGCGTCTCTTGAATGTTGTCCGTATCATAATAAACATTCTGTTCCCTTCGAATAATATCGCCTTCTTTGCACGAGGGCCGGGGCATCTTTCCTTCGAGAAACGAGAGGGATAATTGTTCCACCAGTTCTTGAATGTATTGGGTAACCTCCGGGCGTTGCGGTTCATAATCACTGTCGTAATTGGGCTCCTTGACAAAAGTGATGTCCAGACCCGCCATAGCCATGATGATTCCCACATTCACGTAGGGAAGGGCATGCTCAACGGCATAGCCTCCTTCGAGCACGGCGATATGCGGCTTGAGGCGCGCGTTTAATGTTGCATATCCCCTGGCGGAAAAATTCATGTTGGTGATGGGGTCGGTAAAGTGGTTGTCCTGGCCGGCGGAGTTGATGATTATTTCCGGTTGAAAGCGTTCGAGCAGAGGCATGACGAGTTCATCCAGCACATAGAGAAATCCCTCTTCGCCGGTTTGGGGGGGCATGGGGATGTTGATGGTCGCCCCCAGGGCATTGGGTCCCCCGTTTTCTTCGGGAAATCCGCTTCCCGGGTAAAGGGTTCGACCGTCCTGGTGCATGGAGATAAACAGAGTGTCCGGATCATGCCAATAGATATCCTGGGTACCGTCACCGTGATGGCAGTCCGTATCCACGATTGCCACCTTGCGAATACCGTAGTTTTCGCGAAGGTATTCGATCATAATGGCCTCGATGTTGATGTTGCAAAAGCCCCGGTTTCCATGGACCACACGCCTGGCGTGATGGCCCGGCGGACGAACGAGGGCGAAGGCATTTTCCACCTCACCCTTGAGCACGGCATCGGCGGCCACGAGGCATCCACCGGCGGAAATCATATGACTTTCCGTGGTCACCATGCCCTCATCCGGGATACAAAAATGCACCCGCTGGATATCCTCGTAGGTGGCCTGGCGGACGCGGTACTCCACAATACCGTCAACGTCCAGGAGGCCTTCCTCTAGAACCTGATCCTGGGTGTAGAGAAGACGTTCCTGACGTTCAGGATGGGAAGGGCTGATGGCCCAGTCAAAGGCCGGGAAAAAGACCAATCCGGTACGATGCGCAGCCTTTATCATTCTAGTGTGTCCTTTTCCATTCAGGGATAATTCCGGGGACTATGCTTAATTTCATGCGGATATTCTGTCCGGTCTTAGAAAAGCCTCGGATCATGTTGAAGACCTGTCGTTCAATGACGGATATTTCCAGGTTTTCCGGATCGGCGCCCACTTGGACGGCCTGTTCCCTCAAAATTTTTTCGGCCATGGAAAGGGCGTCCTTATCATTAAAACGGCCGTATAGGTCCTTGTGGATGTCCGCCTCGGGAATGACCACGGTGCCCCGTTCCGTATCCGCCTGAAGCGTGACCTCCGAGGTGACCCTCGCCACCGCGGCTCCCACGGCATTCGCCACCCCGTGGTGGCGGGGAACCCGGTAGGGGAGGCCCAGATTTTTGCCCACGTGCTCCGCCACGTAGGGAGCCGGTCCGCCGATGATGACCACGGCATCGGGCCGGATCTCTTCCTGATAGAGTACCTCGTGAATGGTATAGACCGGGCGGGAATTGATCCAGTCAACAAAGGCCGCGGCCGATTCAGCTATGATTTCGCCCATGCGCTCCAGGACGCGCCTTGCGGTCTCCCGGACATCCAGCCCCAGGGCACTGCCAAGTTCCTTCATGGCCCCTATGGCCGCGTTTCTGTCTCCGGCATCGATCATGCCCAGGACGATCATGGCATCCGTGGGAGTGGGAACGGAACCTCCCAAGGCCAGCGGGGGACCCTGTCGCAACGGACCGATCATCAACTTGCCGTCCTCTCCGGGTTGAATTTCACTGTCACCGCCAATGCCCACGGAATGGGTCAAGAGAGACCGGATCAGGGTCTGATAGGGTCCCAGTCTGATTCCGTAGGGTTCGAGAAGCGGTACGCCCTTCAGGATGACCGAGATGTCCGTGGTGGTTCCCCCAATGTCCAGGATCAGGGACGTGTCCGGACAGCCGTCGAGGGCCAGTGCACCCATGACGCTTGCTGCGGGGCCGGATTGTGACGTTACGGCGGGTGCGCTCATGCTCTGGTTGATGCATATCGTGCCACCGTCGGGTTTGAGCAGGTAGCGCGGGGCCTTGAGACCATTTTCATCCAGGATTCGGACAAGGGAGCTGAAGAAACGATCGTGAAGCTTGCCCAGGGCGGCATTGAGATAGGTGGTCGTGATACGGCGGGGAAAATTCAGGATGCCCGATACGCGATGCCCGAGGGAGAGATGGGCAAAATCACTGTCGATCCATTTCGAAATTTGCAACTCATGGGCCGGATTGCGGACTGAAAATTTACCGACAATGCCCACATAATCGATCTGTTTGTCCTTTATGCGACCCGCCGCCTCAAGGACGACCCTTCTCTCCAAGGGGATCACCTCAAAGCCACGGTGATCAAGGCAACCTTCAATAATCTCAAAAGAGGGGCCCACGGAAAACAAGGCGGGATCCATGCCCGGACCCGCCGTCACGATCATGCCCGCCTCGGAGAGTTCGCCCTGAACAATGGCATTGGTTGCCATGGTCGTGGAGAAAACCATTCTCTTGAGTCGCCCCGGGTCAACCGTTGCCACAGTTTTTCCGATGGCGGTTCTCAAGGTCTCAAGAAGATTGCCCTCCGTAGGTGTCTTGTTTTCATAAACAACCTCACCGTCACTGATGATTACGGTATCGGTCTGTGTCCCACCGACATCAAGTCCGAGGATCATTGTCTAACCCTTTATGCCATGCACACGGGACGCAGGCATTGCAGGTGGCTCTTATTATATGCATGAGCGCAGTTTTGCTAAGAGCTCGGTGGACCTGGCCATCCCGGAAGGGACAATAAAAAAAAGAAGGTGATGTGTCAAGATATACCTTGATCCCCTGATCCACCATCAAGGCATGATATGCAATTTATGCGGTGGATTTAGGTTAATCAGGCTGTCGCCAGCGAGATCACGGGAAACCTTCCGCTGGTTAAAGGCCATCATCGGTATGGGGCTTTGAAAGGGGTTCGAGACCTTACCAGGAGGGGAAGTTGGTCCAGAAATCCTTGTCCTTTTTCTGCCAGTCGGGGCCGAATTTTCTGTCATAAAGGTCCCCCAGTCTGTCCAGCCAACGCCACCAGAAATGCTCTCCCTTGTCTTTGGCCTCCAGCACATCGGTGAGGTAGACTTTGATATCGGACATTTCATCCTTGGGAATATAGGAGGCCGCCCCTTTCTTGTAAGATTTCACGGTATTTTCAACGCTCAGGGCATGGGCGGTCAACATGACCGTGATGATTTTTTTCTGTGTTGCCAAATTCAGGAGTTCATAGCCGTCCACGCCCATGATGTCCAAAACGGCCAGGTCAAAATATTGGGTTTCAATCAACCCCTTGGCCTCCTGAAAGGTAGACGCCTTGACGACATGACTCATGGGCAGCAACTCTTCGAGTGTTTCCAGGACATCGGGCTCATCGTCTACGATGAGGATTCTCTTTCCTTTCAGTAATTCATTTTTTGACACCATGGTGTGTCCTCCCGGGGGTCTTTCGATAGATCAGGGACATTACTTGACGAATTTTTCCCAAAATTTTTCATCGTTTTTTTTCCAGTTGGGGCCGAATTTGCGGTCATAATAGGTCCCCAACCTTGTGAGCCAACGCCACCGTGTGTGCTTTCCCGTCTCCTGGGCCTCTAAAATGTCGTTGAGAAAGGTTTCGATATGAGCGATTTGATCTTTGGGTACATAGGAAGCCGCGCCTTGTTTGAAGGATTTGACCGTATCCTCCGGACTCAAGGCATGGGCAGTTAACATGACCGTAATAATCTTTTTTTCATTGGCAATACGCAACAGCCTGTAACCACCGACCCCCATAATATCCAGGATCGCCATGTCGAACGACATTGTTTCAAGCTTCTCGCTTGCTTCCTCAAAGCTGGTTGC
This sequence comes from uncultured Desulfobacteraceae bacterium, assembly GCA_964401325.1. Classification (GTDB taxonomy): domain Bacteria; phylum Desulfobacterota; class DSM-4660; order Desulfatiglandales; family HGW-15; genus CAYNYM01. The sequence continues at coordinate 4,048 of CAYNYM010000310.1, forward strand.
CTTGACCACGTGACACATGTCGAGCAACTCTTCAAGGGTTTCGAGGATATCCGGCTCATCATCGACGATCAGGATCTTTTTGTCCTTAAGGATGTCTTTGTTTTCCATCATGAAAAATTCTCCTGAAGCCTTTACAGGTCCGAATGAAATACCAAAACAGAGATTAGACTATTTAAGCCGATGATTCAAGTTAAGGCGTCGGAATTTTGTTTATGCGTGCATGGAAACCAGATTTCGGGGTCTTAAGAATTACCCATATTACCTCTTGCCCCCTCTTTTTTCCGCATCCTGTAGTTTTTTTAGTTGGCCGGAATACCAATCGATTTGGCGACAGATGCCTCTGATGACCCGTACTTCCCTTGCCCTGAGGGGCAATCGGGACAGAAATCGCCTGATATTGAGCATCCAGTGCTCGGGATTTTGGGGGTTTACAAAGCCGATCTTCCCCAGGGCGTAACTGAGATGATCATACATGCCTTCCAATTCAAACCTGTTTGCCAGGCGGGGATGGACCTCCGGGCCGGGTTCTCTGCTGGCGACATAGATCTCGTAACAGACGATCATAACGGCCTGGGCGAGATTCAGAGAAGAAAAATCGGCCGTGGGGATCGTGGCAATAGAATGACAATAACGAAGATGATGATTGGAAAGGCCCCTGTCTTCGGGCCCGAACATAAGGGCTACCCTGTTTTCCTGAGAAATGGAGACCAGATTACGGGCAAGGCGACCGGGGTTGGTCAGGGCCGGAC
>CAYNYM010000311.1:0-4796 GCA_964401325.1 uncultured Desulfobacteraceae bacterium
ACTTCCATTTCACCCAATCGCTGTCCCCCAAACTGTGCCTTCCCGCCCAGAGGCTGCTGGGTGACCAGTGAATAGGGTCCTATGGAGCGGGCGTGCAACTTGTCATCAACCAGATGGTGCAGTTTCAGGATATACATGATCCCAACGGTAACCTGCTGATCGAAGGCCTCTCCTGTCCTTCCATCATAGAGCGTGGTCTGCCCCGTAACAGGGAGCCCCGCCGCCTGCAGACACTCCTTGATCTCATCTTCATTCGCGCCGTCGAAAACCGGCGTTGCCATGGGGACGCCTAAACGAAACTGACCTCCGGTCTCGATTAATTCATCATCATCCAAGTCCTCGAAGAAATTCTGATACTCATCAGCTGAGAAAACCTCTTTCAGTTTCTTTCTAAGGATTTTCGCATCTTTCAACTTATCGACAATCTCTTCGATCTGCCGCCCCAATTCCCGGGATGCCCATCCCAAATGGGCCTCCAAAACTTGCCCTACGTTCATTCTTGAGGGCACACCCAAAGGATTAAGAATGATATCCACAGGCGTGCCGTCGGAAAAATAGGGCATATCCTCAACGGGCAGGACTCTGGAAAGCACGCCTTTATTGCCGTGCCGACCCGCCATCTTGTCGCCGACGGAAAGCTTACGTTTTACCGCGACATAGACCTTGACCATCTTGATGACGCCGGGTGCCAGTTCGTCTCCCAAACCAAGTCTTTCCAATCTATCGTCAAAAGACTCCCTGATATGGGAAACCCGCTCGTTATATTTTTCCACAACGTATTCCATTTTTTCGATGAGATCCATATCCGCCTTGATATCCGCATGCAACCAGGCTTCGACGGGAATCACATCGATGTCCTCCTCGCTAACTGCCTTTTTGGTACTACAGAGAACGTTTCCGGAAACCATATCCTGCAAATTTCTCTTAAGTTTGCGATCGACAAGAAGTCCTTTCAGTTTTGAACGAGCGCTTCTTGAGACAATTTCGATTTCATCTTCTCTGTCCTTTTCGAGCTTTCCCCTCTCTTCATTTTCGATCGCAACGCTTCGAGGATCTTTATCGACTCCTCTCCGAGAAAAAATCTTTGTGTCGATGACAATACCCTCTACTCCGGGAGGTACTCGCATCGAAGTATCCTTCACATCTCCGGCCTTGTCCCCAAAGATCGCCCTCAGCAACTTCTCTTCAGGTGATAACTGGGTTTCTCCCTTGGGGGTAATCTTACCGACCAGAATGTCTCCCGGCATCACATCCGCGCCGATTTTTATGATCCCGCTTTCGTCCAGGTTTTTAAGGGCTTCTTCCCCGACATTAGGGATATCTCTCGTTATTTCCTCCTTCCCTAATTTGGTATCTCTCGACACGACCTCGAACTCTTCCACATGAATGGAGGTATACGTGTCCTCTTTGACAATCCTCTCACTGACAATAATGGAGTCCTCAAAATTGTATCCGCCCCAGGACATGAATGCAACCATGACATTTTGTCCAAGTGCGAGTTCACCGAGTTCCGTAGCAGGGCCGTCCGCGATGATTTGCCCCTTTTTGACCACCTCACCCTTCTTCACAATCGGTTTTTGATTATAGCACGTGTTCTAGTTCGATTTCTTATACTTAATAATTTTATATATCTCTACTTCGTCGTCTTCTTCGCTGATACCGGTCGATCTGACAACTATACGTGAAGCATCAACATCTTCAACCACGCCGTCTCTCCTGGCATTTACGGAAACACCGGAGTCATGTGCCACCACGCTCTCAATGCCCGTTCCAATGAGAGGGGCCTTTGCATTTAAAAGCGGAACGCCCTGCCTCTGCATGTTTGAACCCATGAGGGCCCTGTTAGCATCATCGTGTTCAAGAAAGGGAATGATAGAAGCGGAAACACTCACAAGCTGGTCAGGGGATACATCCATAAACTTCACCGCACCGACAGGGGCCTTGCTTGCTTCACCCTCTATTCGAACCGCGGCTTCTTCATTGAGAAAATTTCCCATTTTGTCTATAGGTGCATTGGCCTGCGCAATGGGGTAATCCTTTTCATCCAGAGCGGAAAGAAATACAATGTCATTGGTCACTTTTCCGTTTTCCGCCCGACGATAGGGGGTCTCCACAAACCCGAATTTATTGACCCTCGCGTAAGTGCTCAATGAAACGATCAACCCGATATTCGGTCCCTCCGGAGTCTCAATGGGACAGATTCGTCCATAGTGTGTGGGATGCACGTCCCGCACTTCAAACCCTGCACGCTCTCTTGTCAATCCTCCGGGACCGAGTGCGCTCAGTCTCCTCTTATGAGTGACTTCTGAAAGGGGATTGGTTTGATCCATAAACTGCGAAAGTTGACTTGTTCCAAAAAATTCTTTAACAACGGCGGAAGCGGGCTTGGAATTAATCAGGTCATGGGGCATCAGGGTCTCCACTTCCTGAAGACTCATTCTTTCCTTGATGGCCCTCTCCATCCGAACCAGGCCGATTCGATATTGATTCTCCAAGAGTTCGCCGACGGCCCTGACCCGTCGATTGCCAAGATTATCGATATCGTCTACCATCGCCTCTGAACTCTTCAGCCGAATGAGTTCCTTAACGGCGAATATAATATCTTCTTTCCGAAGCGTTCTCTGCTCCAGCGGTTCATCCAAGCCCAACCTGTGGTTCAGTTTAAGCCTGCCCACAGGCGAAAGATCATAAGAGGAAAGGCTGAAGAACAGTCCCTTGAAATAGTTATTCGCAACTTCCTGCGTTGGCGGACTGCTCGGTCTCATTTTACGATAGATCTCCAGAACGGCCTCGTCGCTGTCATCGATCTTATCAAGCACCATCGTATCACGAATGGCGGTGCTAACACCCGGAGCATCCAACACAATGCATTCGATCTCCGAAATACCTTTCTCGATCATCGCCTGTAAGATCTCAACGGTCACAGGTTGGTTTCCATTGACCAAGACCTCTCCGGTGGCCGGATCCACAAGATCATCCGCAATGATTCTGCCTTCAATATCCTCTAAGTTTAAAGGAATTTGACTTATCCCGGCAGTATCCAAAATTTTCTGAAGCCGCTTTGTATATTTATCCCCTTCCTTGGCCAGGACTTTTCCGGTTTCCGGGTGGACAATTTCCTTTGTTAATTTTTTTCGATAAAGGTTATCCAGTTTTGCATCGCGAAAGCACCCGTCTTCCCCTATAAGCAACCTTTCGGTATCATAGAATTCCGCAAGGATGCCATTGGATGAATATCCGAGTCCCTTCAGAAAAGTGGTCGCCGGAAATTTTCTTCGTCTATCTATCCGCACATACAAGAGATCCTTTGCATCGAATTCAAAGTCGAGCCAAGATCCCCGCAGGGGAATAATACGAGCCGAATATAGTAGTTTCCCGCTGGAATGCGTCTTTCCCTTATCATGATCGAAAAAGACCCCCGGAGACCTGTGGAGCTGACTTACGACAACCCTTTCCGTGCCGTTTACTATGAATGTGCCCCGTCCCGTCATCATGGGAAGGGTGCCGAAATAGATTTCCTGTTCCTTTATGTCTCTGATACTTTTGGTTCCATCGTTTACATCCGTATCAAAGACCAAAAGCCTCACAGTCAGTTTCAAAGGGGTCTCATAAGTCATCCCTTTGTTGATACATTCGTCTTCACTGTACTTGGCATCTTCAAATGAATATTTTATGAATTCCAACGATGAAGAACCGCTGAAGTCACTTATGGGAAAAACACTCTTGAATGCACCCTGAAGACCGACCCCTTGCCGTTCCTCCGGTGGGATATTTTTTTGAAGGAAACGCTCATAGGAGCGCTTCTGAATTTCGATCAGATTCGGAATCTCGATGACTTTATCAATTTTTCCGAAGTTTCTTCTTATGCGGCGGCTTCCGCCATCCCATAGCTTCATCTGATCCCCTTGCTTTTCAAATCTCTGAGAGTCATCTCCCGTTTAAACCCGTCTACAGGTTACTTGATTTCAACCGAGGCGCCCGCCTCTTCAAGCTGTGTTTTGATACCCTCGGCTTCATCCTTGGGTACACCTTCCTTCACATTCCCGGGAACACCGTCCACAACGGCTTTGGCCTCTTTCAGGCCCTAGCCTGTAACAGCGCGCACGACCTTGATACCCTTAATTTTCTTGTCACCTATTGCGGTGATGACAACGTCGAATTCCGTTTTCTCTGCGGCCTCTTCCGTACTTGCCTGGGCAGCGGGGGCGGCGGCAACGGCAACGGCCGAAGCGGCTGATACCCCAAACTTGTCTTCCAATTCTTTCACGAGTTCTGAGAGTTCCAGAACAGTCATGTTGGCTATAAACTCAATAACATCTTCTTTGTTGATATTCGCTGTCATGTCTATCTTGACCTCCTTAATGGAAATAATTACGCGTACCTTATCCTTTGAAGTTGAATAGCTTTAATTCTCACCCTTTTGTTCTTCAATGGCCTTCAGCACATTGACCAGTTTCACAGCGGTCCCGTTTAAAACCCTTACGAAGGATGCCGGGACACCCTGCATGGCCGATAAAACCTGGGAGAGAAGTACATCTCGGCTCGGCAGTTGGGCAAGTTTCTTGATCCCGTCAAAATCCATGATTTTTCCGGATATTTGCCCGACCTTAATCTCCAGATTCTTAAGCTCATTGCTTTGATTTACCAGGACCTTGGCCGGTGCGACCATATCCTCATAGGAGATGGCAAGTGCACAGGGCCCAACAAAATGCTCCTTCATTGATCCTGTCTCCGTCTCCTGCCGCAAACGCCATCATGAGGGATCCTAAGGTGATGGCCCCCATGCCCAACGACAA
>CAYNYM010000312.1:0-4786 GCA_964401325.1 uncultured Desulfobacteraceae bacterium
TCAGGTTCCAATTGGTTGAATGTAAATCGATTCCGGCATACAATTTCATTACGCTCGACTCTTTAAAATAAGTCAGATGGGTCGAGCGTGGATTTGATCCTTTCTTACCTGGTGCCTGAGACTTTGCTATGACTCTGCAACATACAGAAAACCATTCCTTATCCTTTAGGGTGTGCCGCAGGGCGCGGGTATCCCGCGACAGGCGCTATGACGGGCTGTTTTACTCGGGGGCCGCCACCACCAAAATCTATTGTCGCCCCATCTGTCCGGGAAGACCTCCCCTGGAATCCAATACCGTATTTTTTAAGAGCAGGGCCCAGGCTGAAGGGGCCGGCTTCAGGCCCTGTCTGCGATGCCGTCCGGAACTTGCACCCAATGATCTCGACGGAAATACTGTAGAGGGGCCGATGCATCATGGTCTGGACGCCATCCACCAGAGGCGGTTCCACTTCCCTGCGGGTCAAAGGCGCGATGATGTTGATGCCGCCTTGGGGGTCCCGCTGCAGGCGTATTGGAAAACCTTCCAATTGGGCTTTGCCAAAATGTTGCTCACCGATACGGCCTTGCCCGTGGAAGCGGTCACAGGCATCGCAGGATTTGACACGCCCCGGGAGATGTTAGATGCATTGTTCGGCCTCTATGGACGAGATCCGCTGGCATTCAGGAAGCCGATGGCCGTTGAAAACAGACCCGGGGTCCAATCGTGCGCCTTGATGCTCGCCTACCGACCGCCGTTGGACTGGCCGGCCCTTCTGGATTATTTTCGTGCGCGCGCCGTGGTTGGTGTGGAAAAGGTGTCCCAAGGGGTCTACCAAAGGAGTTTCTCTCTGGACGGGCACCACGGTTGGTTCTCCCTTCACCATAGACCGGAACGCCATGCCGTGCGTCTGGAGGTGCATGCATCGAATCTCATCTGTTTAATGCCGGTGGTGTGGCGGATCCGACGCATGCTCGGTCTTGACGCCGATCCCCTTACCCTGGCGGCTTTTTTCGGCGGCGACGCCTTGTTGGGGCCTGTCTGGTCCCGGCATGCCGGCTTGCGGGTGCCTGTGGGATGGGATGCCTTCGAGTTTGCCGTGCGTGCCGTGGTCGGTCAATTGGTGTCGGTCGGCGTGGCCGCCAAGCTGGTGGGCAACATCGTCGAGGGTTTTGGGGAGAAGCTCACACTCTCCGCACCTCAAGGTATTGAAAAGGTGTTTCCAGGCCCCGCCGACCTGCAGGGGGTAGATCTGGGCCCCTGCGGTTTGACCCGCACCAAGGCGGCCGCCATAGCGACCCTTGCCCGGGAGGTGGTCGACGGCACCCTTGACTTGGATAGAACCGGCCTCCTCGAGACGTTCATCAAACAATGTACGGCCATTCGAGGCATTGGTGAGTGGACCGCTCACACCATCGCCATGCGTGGCCGGGGGGACGCCGATGCCTTTCCAGCCAGTGATCTGGGCATCGTCAAGGCCATGGCCGCTGCCGGTCAGCCCTCCAAGCCCGCTCAGATTCGGAAAGCGGCCGAACGCTGGCGACCCTGGCGCTCTTACGCCGCCATGCTTTTGTGGATGATGCCCAAAGGTTAGGATATCATGAACTCGGAACGTGGCCCGATCCTGTTTGCCTGCGTCGACCAGGGCCTCACCCGGGTGCACTTTATGAACAGCGATAAACCGTTTGCAATAGATGCCCCTTTTTTGCTGTACCAGCCACGTAAGTTCATCAATGAAATAACAGATAGAGCATTCACTATCGGGGGACCGCCATGACCGATTCACCCGGAGCGAACAGGCCGGGGGAAGACATTGAAAAGATAAAAGGGCACAACCGGATCCTGCTCATTGCTCCCCACGGGCACAAACATGACGATGAAAACACAGGGCTGCTGACCAGAGAGATCGCCGGGATGCTCGGGTGCTACGCCATCATCAGTGAAGTCTACCGTAAACCGGACTGGAAGCGGGACCCGAAGACGGGCGATATGAGGGAAGTGCCCGACCCTGAAAACAAAAGAGTCAACCTCAATCGTCGGGACCAGGTGGAGGCCCATGTCCGTGAGGAATTCCTGGTGCCGCTTGTTTCCTATACCGAAGAGATCATCCGGGGGTTTGGTCCTGCTTTGCTTTTATGGATGCACGGCATAAAGGATGAGAATATCAACTGGGAAAGTACGGAAGGCGATCCTTCCAGGGTGGATGTGCTGATAGGTATCGGTCAAGGGGTGCCCGACAGTCTCACCGCGTGGCCTCAAACCGTGGATCGCTTGATAGCGTCTTTGAAATCAACCCCCCGCGCGGAGGTCATCGCCTCCCCGGCGAAGAAGGGTTCCGCCTATTGCGGACAGCACCCGAACATCATGAACCAGTATTTCAAGGAAAGGGGTTATCCCCTCTCCCAGGTGCAGTCCATACAGATGGAGATCACCTATACCGGTTACCGCGACATGAAAAGTATTCCCAGGACCGCGGATGCCTTTTGCGCCGCGCTTTCAAAGTTGCTTTCAGACAGTTAGGAAAACCGAAGTCGTTAATATTTTAACCGGGAAAACTTACCGGCCGAATACCTTCCTGAAGCCCAAAAGACCGGCGAACCCCGAGCACAGGAGCAGAAGCGAAGCGGGTATCGGTACCTGTGGCGCAGAACCTCCTGTTCGCACCGCCCATGCATAGGTCACTTCAGGAAGAACCCCGTCGGGGTATTCGGGGCCTGTGGGATAGACAAGGGGGTCCTCATCCTTTAAGCTGACCGCAAAGTACCAATACCTTGGTGGTGCAAATCCCCCTATATAAGTCATGGAACTCGTCCAGAAAACCGCGCCCTTGGACATATCAAAGGGGCCGTCGTTGCCAGCCCATATCCCATAGTGGCCGTTGATTGAAAGTATCTCGGATATCGTCGGGAGCCTCCAGTCCGAAAAACCGCCGTAGAACAGGTCGTCAGCCCAAGACTTGGCCTCAGGTACGTTGCCGGGTCCCCATTTATTTGCATCTGCAAGCCATGTGACGCAAAGGGAGGAATCGTAAACAAAATCATCATCCATGACAAAAAGTGCCGCATTAGCCATCCCCGTCATTCCAACCAGAAGCATCCCTGCAAAAAACACAACCAAAAATCGTTTCATAGTAAGCCTCCTATTTCTCTCATACCGGTGAGCAGTCAGTTGAATATTTCGTTGATTTCATAGGATAAGTGAGTTTTTTTTGTACTTTGCAGGTGGAAAATGCCACATGTCCAAACATCTTATAAAGGCAAACTTCATGCCCATTTTGATTTTTCGTTTGAGAATTTTGTCATAGTGAAATCAATAGGTTAAATTGCTATAGAGTGCTCAGATAAATTTAAATGTAAAAGTTTTCTGTAATTGTGTGAAAATCTTTTCAACTTTGTGTAATTTGGTTCCATGTTTCTATTAGTTATGCTTGATTATAAATATTTTCATGGATGGTAATTTTTAATATTTGCTTAGGGCCCGTAAAGACCTGCCGGTCATGAGTGCGTCAAGGCCGGTCCAGTTTCTTTTTTGCTTTTTGTTTTGATCTTGTATAATTTTATTCAGTCTGTTATTTCATATTTTGTTAAATATCGTTATAAATTGAATTCTTTTAAAGGACGACTATTGTCTGCAAGTTCGACAACAGTTACGAAAGGGTCGAAGGGATGGGCCCTTTCTGAGTTTCATTCAGAATGAAAACGCTTGCTCCCTGAGCAAGGCCATAATTCATTGGCGCTGCCGTTTGAAGATATTTTCGTAATTTAAGCACCTTGAGCTAACCAAGAATGCAGCATAGAAAAAGAGATTTGATTTGATCCCCCGAGCCAAAAGAGCCTATATGGGTGTCATATCAGGGATCTGATCATGAAGTAGGATTCAATAAAGGTCCTCTATCTGCTAAAGGGCCGAAGGGACATTGAAGTCGTTTTCACGCTCACGCACACGATCGAAACGGGAACAAGGCGCAGATACGCCGGCCTTCTCGCGCTGATTAAGGATTATCTACCGGTTCAAGTTCGTAATGGCCTATCGGGAATGGCCGCTGACGGATGGCCGTAAAGGCAGGTTTCGGGAATGCTCTTGGATGGAATCCGGGTATTGCTTCAAAAAAAAGGCGAACACATTCAAACTTGACTCTTTGTCAAGCCGCACTCGTGTAAGTATGGGTGTGGCTTTTTTTGTGGAAAACGCCGAGGTTTTTATGCGGATCCGCATAAAACCCAATAATAAAAATTTCGTTAAATGTAAGTAGATGAATTATTCTGAAAAATTCATTGAGACAGGGTCGTTAAAAAGAGTTTTATACGGATAGAGGATTTTTATTTGGCGTTTTATACGGATCCGTCTAACCATTGTTGTGTTTAACAAGTTGACACGGAGAACTGAAATGGAGAAAAAAATCATTAAAGAAATTGAAAGATTTAATGCATCATCAAACTCCGGTGAAATATTCACTATTGTCGTTACACAAGAATTTATCATTGCTGAAGAGTTTCAAAGCCCTCCTCATGAGATACCAGGTTATAAAACTGCTAAAACAACAAATGGCCATATACTGAATTACAAAAATGACAGTCAATTTGAAATCGTGGCTACGGGTGAAATTTTAACAAAAGTGTGAGCTCTATAAAACCACACAACAAAACAGTTCAGGCGACAGCCAGGGCGTGGCGCGCTTGAATATTTATAGCAGTATGGAAGTCATCAATAATTTAAACATTCGGTGGAAGCCCTGGCTGCTCCTGACTTCCCCGTTAGCTTTTTCAAACGTTAATCTTCATTGGGTTTTCATTGGCAAGGTGTTTTCTC
>CAYNYM010000313.1:0-4784 GCA_964401325.1 uncultured Desulfobacteraceae bacterium
CAACCGGTAGGCTGATCATCAGATATCTGCCTTCTTAACTGGGGCCCATCCGGAAACACATGATCTCCGGATGGAGCGCTCCGCCCTTCTCGATGCGCAATTGTTCTGGCCTGGCCGGCCCCTTGTCAACTCAACCCTGCCCTCAAGTTTAGGGGTTAAGGGCGCGCATTGTCTCCCGTTCACGCTTTTTGCTCCGCAGGACCAAAGGAGCGCATGAAAAGATCGTGAAGGGCTTGCCGGCCGTCATCGGAGAGGTAGCGGGTTCCGGTGCCGGCAAACGTATCTGAGGTAATCACCGGTGTGTTCTCAACCCATTGGCTGTCCTCCCAGGAAAACCACCCCTTTCGTTCCTGATCATAGACGCTCAGCGGCCGGTTAAATAGTTTTGCCAACTCGACCCCCCAGCCGGTTCCCCCCTTGACTGTGTCGTCCGCCTGTATCCAGCCGACCGCAATGACATGGTGGCCCCTATTGACCATGTGAAAAATGGACTGGATGACTTTTCGGATCTTATCCATCCGTGAGTAAGTGCGTTTCATCCGCTTGGACACAATTTCCATGCTCACATCGCCCTTTTTCAACTCTTCCCGGTTCAGGACCTGGACACCCCGAGTGCGCTCGGCATTGTGCCCTTCAAATGATATATTGACCTCTTTCATGTGCCAGGCCTCGGCAAGTTTGCCGAATTCCGCCTCAGTCCCCTTGTGACCGCCGCTGTAGAGCGTGATTTTTGAAATGTCTGTCATTTTTTGACCTCCTAAGTGTCTTAAGATGTTGTGCACAACCCTGCCGTGATTCGGCAGTTTGAGCGGCTCTGGCAATTCAGTTTTTCTGTCCAGCAACTTTTACCGCCATATTTTTTCAATCGCTTACAAGCATTAAAAAAATTTTAACGCTGGGGTATTTTACTTTATCTTTCAGCGCAGGCAGCACTTTCAGGATATGTTGGAGCGGTATTCGTAACACCAGCGGAAAGCAGTCCGTCTTCAGCGGAATGTCAGATCATCAATGCCGAATTTCTCTCTAACCTTTCTCTTGATCCGTAACCATTCCTCGACTTATGATGATATTATCCGTGCCCCCATCACAATCGGTTATCTCAATAGGCATTATCGATTCCCCATATGATCCAGCGAATACATACGTAGGAACAATTATCGCGTATTAGATAATCATTACGGATATATTGAGAATATCAGAGGACGTGTTGAACTTGGGTTTTCACCGATGAAATATAGCTTGCCATGGTCTTCAGTTCTAAATTTCTCAAGCCTTCAAACGGAAAAGATATGATTTCAGCCCCTGTGAAATCTCGTCATTAATAGCAGCTATATGTAACGTTCCTCTCAAATGCGGCGGGTACAGAGCAGGCATGGGTTAATCAAAAGGCGTTTCAATAAACCACGGAATAACAAAAGTGCCCCGGCTTCCAGCTGTCATGGTAAAGAAAGAGGTTAGCCTTAGGTTAAATTTTCAGAAGCTAAAAACGCCTTATTTACCACAGCATTTTTTATACTTTTTACCGCTCCCACATGGGCAGGGCTCATTGCGTCCCACTTTTTTTTCGGCAATCTTTGTTTTAGGTGGATTCAACAATATTTCCAAGTCTTTAATATCCTCAGGTTGATCCGGGTCCAATTCAATTGTATATTCCCAACCGTTTTCTTCAAATACGGATTCTAATTCTTTCACTCTTTCTTCTGTTTTTACCTTTACAACAGCGGGATTATTTCCAGTGCCCAGTTTTCCTGTCTTTTTACCATCAAACATTTTTTTCATCTTTTCACCTTTAAGGAATGATAAGATTCACCGGCCTCCCAACGCCGGTAATCAGCCGCGCGGCCTTCTGCATCGCCACGATTTGCCTGGTTAGGGATCTAGGTGTCTGAAACGGTTATGTTTTAATTCCAGGTTTCTTGCATTAGTCATAAGTTTGGTCCGATTCAAGACTTCCCAAATAAGTCTATCGTTTTGACCGGTCCAAAATTCTTCCAGGTACCTGCCGTAAGATTTGGGTCTTGATGTTCGTTTTCTTATGACTGCGGTTAGAGAGATTTAAGGAAGGCGCGGTATAAACTACCCAAATGACCTGTTCTTTTCTCACATTTCACTTCAGATACTCCTAAACTTGACAGAAATCAACCCAAAAACTGCGACAAGAGTGTGATATCCAAACACCCCACCCGGTTGCCCGCCTTTTCGCTGGATTGCCTTAGAAATCCACCTGTCACCGATCAAGGCCTTGAGGTTGAAATGACCTCCCCGGAGGGTTAGGTTTAGGGTATCCAAGGAAAGATCAATGGGGGAGATTTCGTATGGCTCGCATCATGCATTGCCTTCCGGGGCAAATTCATTTTGACTACCATATCTATACGGATCTGGATTTCTGGGATGCCAGGCGCATCCTGAAGGATCTGGCATCGGTCAGGAGAAATTTCGGCAACGCGCCCCTGGGAGACGAATTCCCCACCCAGGTCCTGGGGGAGGGTCTCGGCCGCGCCGCGCGGCGTGAGATCGAAAAACGCCTTAAAAGGGCCGTTGTCTCACCTCCCCGCCATGTCATCGTCGATGGCATGCTGGCGCAGGGGTTTTTTGAATTCGACCCCCTTCGCTATTACCCGAAACGGTGGTCTTGGTCACGGATGATGCACTTCACTTATTATCGCCTGCCTTTGCGGCAGGGCGCGCTGGAAACACCCTGCAAAAAAGTGCGGCTTTCCCGGGTTGAGGGAAGGATAAGGGTCGAGCAGGTAAGGAGAAAAGAGAAATACGACCCGGTCATCAAGGACAGGCAGGAAGCCAGGCGCCGCCGTTTCGTCCCCAGTTGTTTTTAGCGAGGGCCCACCAGGACCTTCTGCCCCGGGACGATCCTCCCGCTCTTTCCGATGTTGGTGTTAAGACGTCTGAGATCCGCGAGAGACAGGCCGTATCTATTGGCAATACCGTAGAGGCTGTCTCCGGAACGCACGGTGTGGTAGCGCTTTTTGGAGGCCTTCGGGGTAGCGGCTGAAGAGGCTTTTTTGCTCTGAAGGGCCTCAATCTTCTTATCGGCCCGGGTAAACCTTGCATCCAGGTCTGAGAGCGATTTTTCAAATCCGCTCATGCCCTGCCGGACACCCTCGATGTCCTTGCCAAGCGCCGGGACCCTCTCGATCATCCCTTCGATGCGGGTCAATCTGTCATCCAGCTGGCCGAGTTTGCCCTGAACGGCCTTCAACTCATCAGGAGATATGCCGTTTCCACCCCTGAAGAGAAGAATGATGACAACAAGGATAACAAGGACGACCGAGCCCCTGATGAAAAGATTTTTTTTCGGACGGTCCCCTTCCGCAGAATTCCTGGTTCGTCGGGAATCGGATTGAGGATCCTGTTCCCGAAGGTCATCGGCCATGCCGTCCATGAGATCTATGACTTCCTGATCTGAATTCTGATCCATTTCTGTCTCCTTGACCTTGATTTTCTGACCCTTGAAACTACCAGGAAACCGCCCGACATGTAAAGGGCCGGGGAGAGGGACCGAGAAAAAAAGCCCCCCCAGGGGACGGCCCTGAAGGGGACAGGGCCCGGGAGCACCGGCCCTGTCCAAGAATGTCAATCATTCCTTTTTGCTCAGGTCATCACCGCAGCAGGAAAAGGTGCAGGGACCCGCATCCTTGTGACAGGCACACTCCTCGGCCGGGGTTCCGGCATCCCTGCATTCCTTGACCACCTGCAGCTCAAGACCACAATCCTTACAAACATAGATCTCTCCCTTTTTCATTTCGTGACAATTCGGCATGGCCTTTCCTCCTTTCTCTTCAATCGGGTTAAAAGGAAAAAGCAACTACTTTTCCGACGGCATAAAGAAATCCCTTCGGGCCTGAAAGGCACCCCAGGCTGCCTTGGCTGCCCGCTCGTCCCCCACAGGCCTCAGGGACGGGGGCGTCAGGCACTCCCGCCAGAAGCCGAGCAGACCGTCTGTCAGGACCTTGACATTGGTCCAACCCCAGTGCCGCAATTCCAACCAGGCCTGGGCCGCATGGGTCGTGCCGTTGGAATAGAGGACAATCCGGCCCGTGCGGGGAAGGTCCCTGCCCGCCGCCTGCGCCAGTGTCGCCAGAGGCAAACTGATGGCATTTCGGAGATGAAACTTCTGATAGTCTTCAGGGGAGCGCAAATCCACGACCTTCAGCCCCGGGTCCCCTTGCATGATCCAATCGGCCAGTTCCAGGGGGTCCACATGGTCCTGAGCCTCGGCAATCGCCTGAAGATACCCAGTCCCGGGCACGGGTGTGGCGGAGACCGGCGCACGCTGCGGCATGATGAACAGCCCTCCTGCAAAAAGGATCAGGATCGCCCCTGCGATCGCATGGCGTTTCCACGCATGGGGCGGTGCCTTGGGGCCCCCACGGACCGCCTTTTCGATCAGGGAACTGACGATAAAGGCGGCCACCGCGATCAGGCACATGGCGAAGACGACCGGTTTTTCGGGGAAATTCAGGGTCTCATAAAGATACAGGGTCCCTTTGGACAGACCCTCGTAAAGGGGCCGGATCAGGCCGAACAGCTCGTTGAAGAGAACGGATCCAAACACCACACCGATGAGGAAGACGAAGGCATCCAGCTTGGCGCTTGCCAGGCCCACAAAGGCCGTCCCGGGGCACCACCCCCCCATGACAAAGCCTATCCCGAAGATCAGTCCGCCGATGATCTGGCCAAGCCAATAGGTCTCCAGAGGATAGACCTGATTGGGCAAGAGCCACCCCAGGGCGACGAGATAATGATACCCCACGAGGGTAACGATG
>CAYNYM010000314.1:0-4779 GCA_964401325.1 uncultured Desulfobacteraceae bacterium
CATAAGACCCCACCAACTCCTGGCCATCGAGGATCTGGAAGACGACATTTCCTCGGTGGAAAAAGAAATCGATGCCTTGGAGAGGTAAAAAATTTCACCCTAAGGTGCTTGTATTTCGGTGTCGAATCCGATAGACTTTTTGGTTGCCATAAAGCGGGTTCACAATAAAAAATCTTCAGGAATACGATGCAAAAGAAAAATTACTACGAAATTTTAGGTATCGCAAGAGACGCCGAACAGGACGACGTCAAAAAGGCTTACAGAAAACTTGCCTTCCAATATCATCCGGACACAAACGAAGGAGATCCGAGGGCCGAGGACCAGTTCAAGGAAATCAACGAGGCCTATGATGTCCTGGGCGACCGAAAAAAACGGGATCTTTACGATCTTGGACACGACCCCGCGTCCCGGGGGGCGCCTTTCCGCCATTATCCCTTCGGCCCCCGTGCAGATTCCTTTGAGCAGTCTTTTTTCGGGAATTTCGGCTGCAGAGGCGGAGGATTCGGAAGGGGATTGGGAAGAGGCATGGGAAGAGGTATGGGCAGAGGCATGGGAAGATTCTGCCAAAATTTTTCATCCCCCTTTCAAGGGAGTTATTTCCAGCAATCCAATATCTCGACGCAAAACATCACGCTCACATCCGCCGAGGCCAAATTGGGAACCGAGAGAGCGATTAATCTACATACGGGAAACGACATCCTGACCTTTACGATCACGCTTCCTCCCGGTGTCCATGACGGTGCCCTGCTGACGCTTGACGGCACACAGGTGGGCCATCAGGATCTGGCCATCTACCTCAGGGTCAAAATAGTCGATTGATCTCTTCCCCTTGCCGTGGGAAGGGCCCGGCCGACTATTTTTCGGTTTTGCACCGATTGGATGAAACCGGACCGGGCATTTCTGTATTCCTCAAAAAACAGGCTCTTAGCCCTCTCCTCTTTTCGGTACAATACAGATGAAATCAAAGGATTCCGAACCCACATTCCTGAAGTTATGCACCTCATTGTCATGGATATAGACATAATTGCCCGCTTCTAATGGGCTTTCATGACCGCCTTCATCGACCAAAACACCTTTTCCACCTTCAATCTTGACCAAATGGGGAAAATCGTGGCTATGATGCGGGCTTGCCCCCCCCGGCTCCACGCTGAAATAACGCAGTACAATCTCTTTTGATCCATCTTCGGGGCCCAGAACGATTTGCTTTGTCAAGTTTTCATAGCCCTTCAAATCCGCAAACGGCACATCATTGAGTCTCTTTATGATCATCGTCTCCTCCTTTCAAAGTAACTACTGATCTGTATTCAATCTTATTTTTGCTGGAACTGTTTGGCTTTCTGAGATGCATTCAGCTGTGGATGGGTCATGCCCAAGGACCTACCTTTTCTCAAAAGCCAAAACTTATATCACTTGCCTTTCAATCACAGTCTTCTTTAGGCATGTCGATTCAAAGGCTGTTCGCCCACCACCGGTCAGGCGATATTAAACACGGCCGGTTCATAAATGTCAATTGATGGGTCTTTATTGATCTCAATCAAGTCCACGGGCCCTGCACATGCAATCCGGTTTTTTTATTGAAACACAAACCTAAATTTTCTATACTTAAAGTTATTAAAAGTGATTTTTATCCCTTGGCCGTAATATTTTTCCGCATTTCCCACTCCCGGGTTCAAATCAATAATCCATGGCCGCCGTTTCTATTCGATAAGAGCACCGGGGGGGCGTTTGCGCCAAGAAAACGGATGACTGTTATTACCTAAAACCTCAAGGGGGTTACATGTCATTAGTCACTGCCAGACAACTTGAAAAAACCTATATCACGGGTGACATCAAAGTCAACGCCATCCGGGGCGTTGACTTTACCATCGAGCCGGCCTCCTTTGTCTCTTTTATCGGCCCTTCCGGAAGTGGCAAGAGCACGCTGCTCAATATGATCGGCTGCCTCGATCCACCAACCGGCGGCAGCCTGACCGTGGCCGGTGAGGATATTGCGACCCTGGATCGAAACCAGGCCGCCGATTTTCGAGGCAAAAACATCGGCTTTGTCTTTCAGGACTTCAACCTGATCCCGGTACTGACGGTCTTTGAAAATGTCGAATATCCCCTCTTGATGGTGCAGAAATGGACACCCCATGAACGGAAAAAGCGGGTCACAGCTCTCCTCGATGCCGTCGGTATGGGCGATCAGGCGGATAAGTATCCAAGCCAGATCTCCGGTGGACAGAAACAGAGGGTCGCCGTGGCCCGGGCGCTCGTCACCAACGCAAAGCTTGTGCTGGCGGATGAACCCACCGCCAACCTGGACAGGGAGACCGCCAACCGGATCATCACCCTCATGAGGCAGATGAAGGACGAGTTCGGCACCACCTTTATCTTCTCCACCCATGATCCCAAGGTGGTAAGAAATGCGGAGATCATCTTTACCATCGAGGACGGCAAGTTGATGAAAGGCAATGCCCTGAATGGAGAAGGCCATGGTTAATATACTCAAACTAGCCGCCCGCAACCTGCGGCGCTATAAAAGGCGCACCCTGTTGACCTCCATGCTCATCACACTGGGTGTCGTTGCGGTGCTTCTTTTTGTCTCTATTTCCGGCTCTTTCAAAGCCATGATGATAGGCCAAATCACGGACAGCATGCTCGGTCACATTCAGGTGCACCGTAAGGGGTATCTGGCCTCCATTGACAGCCTGCCGCTCAACCGAAACCTGACCGAAAAGCAGATTGCCAAGGTTGAAGAGATACTCACGGAAGAAGACGTCGTGGAGGCCTATTCCATGCGCATCAAATTCGGCGCCATGTTCAGTAATTTTACCGAAACGACCAGCATCCGACTCAATGCCGTTCTTCCGGACAAGGAGACGGGAACCGTTCCCCTCCTCACCGATCGGATCATGCAGGGGAAAAAGGAAGGGTTGTTGAATTCCGGTGAAATTTTGATTCCCGAGCTTATTGCCAAAGGCATGAAGATCAAGGTGGGAGATGCCGTTGTGCTGGTAGCGACCAACAAGGACGGGTCGGTGAACGGCAAGAACTTCATCGTCCGGGGCGTTATAGAAGGCATTTCCGGCCCCGGCGGCCGTGACAGTATCATTCACCTGGATGATGCCCGGGAATTACTTCGTATCCAGGACATGGAGGTCAGTGAAATAGCCGTCCGCTTGAAAGACATTGAAGCCCTGCAAAAGACATTTACCCGTCTGCAGGCAAAATTTAAATCACTGCAAAACAAGGAGGGCCAGCCGATTTTTGAGATTCACACCTGGGAAAAGCTCTCGCCATTCTATAATATTGCCAAGATGATCGACCTCATGACCTTCTTTATCAAAATCATGCTGGTGGCCATTGTCCTGGTGAGCATTATGAACGTGATGATAATGGCGGTCTATGAACGGATCAACGAAATCGGCACCATCGCGGCGATCGGCACCAGGCCAAGCAAGATTCTCGCCCTTTTCGTGACCGAGGGCTTTCTGCTGGGTGTGCTGGGTACGGTCATCGGTCTGGTGATCAGCCTGATCACGATCGCCGTTATGAACGCCTCTAAAATCAGCTTTGATTTCGGTCGGCAGAGCGGGCTACAGCTTGCCCCGACAATCAACGCCGGTGAAGTGCTCACGGTGGTGGTCATTGTCATTGCCATTGCCGTGCTGGGCAGCCTGCAACCCGCCCACAAGGCGGCCAAAATGGATCCGATCACGGCCTTGCGTCATGTTTAACATGGGAAAACAAAATTGAGGAATTACGAGACATGAATATGAATAAGATAAACACCCTTCTAATAGGAATGATGATGTCACTTCTTCTCATCAGCCTTCCTTCATTCCTGTCCGCCGATACGTTGAAGATTGCCGTAGCCGCCGACAGCAAAAAAAAGACAACGACCATAAGCCAACTGGCCGCAAGAGCTTCCTTTTTTCTCTTCTTCGACGGCAATGGGACTCTTATTGAGGCCGTTGAAAATCCATCGAAGGATTTGTCCGGCGGGGCGGGTCCCCGCGCGGCGGAATTTCTTGCCGGCAGGGGAACGACCCTTCTCATTTCCGAAAATGTCGGGGATAAGATGAAACAAGCGCTTGCCGACTACAAAATTGAGACCATAGAAAGAAAAGGAGTTGTGCATGATGTGGTGCAAGAATGGCTCAAAAACCACTAAATTTTTTCGCGGCCTATTGCTTCAAGCGATCGTGATTTTTCTTTTTGCCTTTCCGGCCGTTGCCCGGGACGGCGATGAAATCCTTCGCCAGGTCGACAGGAATCTTCAGCCCGAATCCTATGAAATGTATCGAAAACTCATCAATATTGAACCAAATGGTTCAAAGAAGGAATTTGTCCTCTACACGGTTAAAAAAGGACAAGACAAAATGATCGCCCTGTTCCTCTCACCGGCCAGCGAAAAGGGGCGATCCACCCTACGCCTGGGCGAAAACATGTGGCTCTATATCCCCAGCGTGGGCAAGCCTCTGCGCATCACCAGTCTCCAGTCGGTGGTGGGTGGTGTTTTCAACAACTCGGACATCCTTCGCCTGGATTACGGTCTCGAATATGATGTTCAGCAGACTGAAGACAAGGGAGAGGAGTACATTCTGGATCTGAAGGCCAAGACATCTTCGGTGGCCTATGACCGCCTGGAAATGCGGGTGGACAAAAAGGCCCTGGTGCCCACCGCCATTGGATGCTATGCTGCCAGCGGCATGCTCATTAAGACCCTGTACTATAGAGATATCAAAGATTTCGGAGAAGGCCTCATCCGCCCGTCTGCCCTGGAAACCGACAGCC
>CAYNYM010000315.1:0-4778 GCA_964401325.1 uncultured Desulfobacteraceae bacterium
TCAGGGAAGGCGCCCTGGACGAGGCTGCAAAGATACTCCTGGAAGCCAATCCCATTCCCGCGATTACAGGCAGGGTCTGCCCGCATTTCTGCGAGCAGGGATGTAATCGTGGAGATTTTCACGATGAGCCCGTTTCCGTAAGGGGCATCGAGCGATTCATGGGCGACTATATCCTTGACCATGGGGACAAGTTCATCACCCCTCCCACCAAGGAATCGGGCAAGAGGGTCTGTGTTGTCGGTTCCGGTCCCGCAGGGCTCTCGGCGGCATACTATCTGCGCCGGTCAGGACACAGGGTCGTGGTTATTGATCGCGGAAAAGAACCCGGCGGCATGCTCGCCCATGCCATACCCGCCTACCGTTTGCCCAAAGACCTGGTGCATCGTATGATCAAATCCCTTGAGAAGACCGGTGTGGCGTTCAGACCGGGTGTGGATGTGGGTCAGGTCGAGACGCTCGACGAACTCAGGGATGATTTTGACGCCCTGTTCCTTGCCACCGGTGCCTGGGCACAACCCGCCATCGGATTGAAGGGGGAACACCTGACCAAACCCGGTCTGGCCGTCCTGACCCGGCCCCCTGATTACATCGCCGACATTGCCGACAAAAAGGTACTCGTTGTCGGCGGGGGCAATGTGGCCGTGGACGTGGGCGTCACGGCCAAACGCCTGGGAGCCCGACAGGTGACCCTGGTTTGTCTGGAAAGCAGGGAGGAGATGCCCGCCCTGGATTGGGAAATCGAACAGGCACTTGAAGAAGATGTGGGCCTGATGCCCTCCTGGGGACCCGCGAAGGTATTGGAAAAAGACGGGAAGGTTACGGGCCTTGAAGTGATTCGGTGCACGGCGGTCTTCGACAAGGAGGGCCGATTCTCTCCGACCTTCGATCCGGCTTCAAATAAATGCATCGAGACGGACACCGTCATTCTTGCCGTGGGACAGAGGACCGAACTGGCCCATATCTGCACGGATCCCTCATTGAAGAGCGAGAGGGGTCTGATCACCGTTCACAAAGAGAGCCAGGAGACCACCCTCCCCGGTGTCTTTGCCGGAGGAGATGTCACCAGCGGTCCGGCCACCGTCATCGAAGCCATTGCCGCCGGGCGCAGGGCCGCCGTGTCCATTGACCGATACCTGGAACACGCCGGGCCTCATGGGGAAGCAGCGGTCCAGGAGGGACCACAACACCTTCTCAACTTCAGCCCTGCTTGCCTCGAACATACGCGCAGGGCCTCCATGCAGGAACGGCCCGTATCCGAAAGGAATCTCGAGTCCGAGGATGCCTCCGGACTTGACTCCAAACAGGTTGAAACCGAGGCCGACCGGTGCTTTAATTGCGGGTGTGTAGCCGTGAACCCATCGGACACCGCCCCTGTCCTCATCGCCCTCGGGGCCGGGATCAGGACCACAAAGCGGCTCCTTGCGGCGGAGGATTTTTTCGCGGCTGACGTCATGAGATCCACGGTCCTGGACCCGGATGAACTGGTCACGGAGATTGCTATCCCGAGCCCGGCCCCCGGGACAAGACAGGTGTACCTAAAGTTCAGGCTGAGAAAGGCCGTCGACTTCCCCATTGTCGGGGTAGCCTCCGCCCTCACCCTGGAATCCGGGAAGATTCGGGAGGCCAAGATGGTGCTGGGTGCCGTTGCCCCCGTGCCCCTCAGATTAAAGAAGGTCGAATCTTTTTTAGCGGGCAAGGAACTCCATGCGGAAACGGCCGATGAAGCCGCGGCCCTTGCAGTGGAAGCGGCACTTCCCCTGGCCTTAAACAGGTACAAGGTCCAGATTACCCGGGCATTGGTCAAAAAAGCGTTACTGGCGCTGATCGAATAGTGTAAAATTCTGTCCCATGGCAGATCCCCGCCCCATTGCGGCAAGGGGACCAAGCCTTGGTCAGCCCCAAAAGGACCTTTCAGGCTGGGGGATCTATTTGCCTTTGGATTCCCGCGATTCACCGTCAAGACCCAAAGATCTCAATTTGTATACGTGGGGCCTTTTGAAGATCCAATAACATCTTATTTCAAAGCGCTGGAGAGGGAACTATGGAAAAAGAAAAAGCATTTGTTCATCCTTACATTCCCAATTCCGCCCCCCAAGTCAAAGCGGAAATGCTTAAGGAAATCGGGGTGGCGGACGTGGACGAACTCTACAGGGAGATCCCGGAGCACCTGAGGTTCAAGGGAACGATGGACCTGCCGAAACCCCTTCTCTCCGAGTATGAGTTAAAAAGGCATGTCATGGAGATTCTCTCCAAGAACCGGACATGCCAGGAAAACCTCAACTTCCTCGGCGGCGGATGCTGGCAGCATTACGTCCCGGCCGTTTGCGACGAGATCGCCGGGCGGGCGGAATTTATGACCGCCTATGGGGGGACGACCTATTCCACCTTTGGCAAGGAACAGGCCTTTTTCGAATTTCAGAGCCAGCTGGGTGAACTCCTGGATATGGATGTGGTGGGTCAGCCCAGTTACAGCTGGGCGGCGGTTGCCGGAAACGGGGTGCGCATGGCCGCAAGGATGACCGGCCGAAAACAGGTCCTCCTTCCCGGGACCACGGGGCCCGACAGGCTCGCCACCATCCGGACCATGTGCGATTCCGCCATTGCCGAAAATCGCATCGAGATCGTGCTGGTGGACTACGACAGGCAGACGGGTCTCATGGACCTCCAGGACCTCAAGGACAAGACCTCTGACAAGACGGCCTGCGTCTACTTCGAGAACCCCTCCTACCTCGGTTTTATCGAATCCCAGGGGGAAGCCGTTTCGAATATCGCCCACGCGGCAGGTGCCGAAGTGGTCGTAGGAGTGGATCCCATTTCCCTGGGCCTGCTGGCCCCGCCCGTCCAATACGGCGCGGATATCGTTGTGGGAACCGCTCAAACCCTCGGTATCCACATGCTTTGCGGCGGGGGCACCATCGGTTTCATTGCCAGCAAAGACGAGGAAAGATACGTGGCCGAATACCCCGGCTTCCTGATCAGCATTACGGATACCATCGAGGAGGGGGAATACGGATTCGGATTCCCCAGATTCGAAAGGACCTCCTATATCGGCCGTGATCAGGCCAAGGACTGGTTGGGGACGGTGACCGGCCTTTGGACCATTACGGCATCGGTCTATATGGCATTGATGGGGCCCCAGGGTTTCAGGGAACTGGGTGAGACCATTGTCCAGAAGTCCCATTACGCCATCAGGCAGGTTTCCGCCATAGACGGCGTCAGGGTGCTTTTCCCGGGCAATGCCTTTAAAGAATTTGTCGTAAATTTCGACGGCACAGAAAAGTCCGTGGGAGAGGTCAACAAGGCCCTCCTGGATTACGACATCTTCGGAGGAAAGGATCTTTCCGATGATTTCCCCGAACTGGGGCAGAGTGCCCTCTATTGCGTCACCGAGGTGCACAGCATGGAAGACATTCAGAAACTTGCCCGTGCGTTGAAGGAGGTTCTTGCAAAATGAAAAACACAGCCAGGATAAGGAAATACCATTCTGCGGTCTGGAACAACCCAATCATCATGGAAATGGGCACCCCCGGAGAAAGAGGCATCCTCGTCCCCCGGGCCGAAGAGGAAGTCAAAGCGGCGGTCGGGGAGGCTCAATCCCTGATCTCTGAAAACATGCGACGCAAAGATCCGCCCAAACTCCCGGAGCTTTCTCAGCCCCAGATCATCCGGCACTACGAGCAACTCTCCCAGCAGACCCTCGGGATGGAAATCAATATCGATGCGGAGGGGACGGCCACCATGAAATACAGCCCCAAGGTCCATGAGACCCTGGTCAGGTCCCCCCAGATGACCGATGTCCACCCGCTCCAGGACGAGGACACCCTCCAGGGTATCCTGGAAGTCGTTTACAGGCTCTCTCAGTTTCTGAAGGAGATCTCCGGGATCGACCGGTTCGTCTTTCACCCATCGGGCGGCGCCCATGCCACCTACACCAACGCCTGCGTGCTCCGGGCCTATCACGCAAAAAGAGGCGAGTTGGACCAGAGGAGTGAAGTCATTACGACCATCTTCTCCCACCCCTGTAACGCGGCCACGGCGGCGACAGCCGGTTTCAAGGTGATCAACCTGATGCCCGACAGGGAGGGGTACCCGGATCTGGACGCCCTCAAGGCCGCCCTCTCGGAAAAAACCGCCGGCCTGATGATCACCAACCCGGAAGACACGGGCATCTACAATCCTCGGATCGATGAATTCGTAAGAGCGGCCCACGATGTCGGTGCGCTCTGCTTCTACGACCAGGCCAACGCCAACGGCATCATGGGCATCACCCGTGCCAAAGAAGCGGGTTTCGACGCCTGTCACTTCAACCTTCACAAGACCTTTTCATCCCCCCACGGCTCGTTTGGGCCGGGGTGTGCCGCTTACGGCGTCACGGAGGAACTGGCCGAGTACTTGCCGAAACCGGTCGTGACCTTTGACGGCGAGAAATACCACCTGGACTATGACCGGCCAGAGAGCATCGGAAAGATCCGGGAGTTTTTCGGTAACATGCCGGCGGTCCTCAGGGCCTACGCCTTTATCATGGGCCTGGGCGCAGAGGGGCTCAAGGAGGTGTCCCGTGCCTCGGTCATGAACAACAACTATCTGGGCAAACTCATCATGAGCGTTCCCGGCGTCGTCCGCTACTATGCCGAGGGAAGGTTCAGGCTGGAGCAGACCCGATACAGCTTGGAAAAACTCAAAGAGGATACGGGGCTCGGGACCGACGACGTGCAGCGAAGGATCGTGGACTTCGGCCTGCAGGCCTTTTTCAGGAGCCATCATCCCTGGATCGTACC
>CAYNYM010000316.1:0-4770 GCA_964401325.1 uncultured Desulfobacteraceae bacterium
GGTTCTTTGCACCACAGCCCGGGCACCTGATGATGACTTTCTCTTGATTCATTTCACATTCCTCCCGACCTCCAAAAATAAGACCTGTTTTTTTTATGGCAAGGGGGCATGATTCGTGGTGCTTACAGGTGAAGGGAGGCGTTATTATAGGGAAGAGTCGCCCCTTATTAACCCTGCACCTGAGAAGTTTCCCTTTGTTCTCCCTGACCAAAGGGAGTGATCCTGATCTTTCCCCTGGAAAGGGAGGCAAAGATGCCACCGAAGCAGAGAAGGGTGAAGATCCAAAAGGCGGCTCTCACACTCTTCAAGAAAAGGGGATACTGCCCGGGGGTGATTTGAACCCGTCCAAGGAACAGCGTAAATAGGAGAGTAACGACACCCATGCTGGCCATCATGCCGAGCAGACGCATGGTGCCGACGGATCCTGAGGCAATTCCGTAGAATTTCTTGTCGACAGATCCCATGATGGCATTGGTATTGGGGGATGAGAAAAGTGCGGTTCCCAGGCCCAGAACCATCAAACCGGACAGGAGGAGGCCCTGAGAAGTTTCGAGGCGGATGAATGAGAAGATTAAGAGGCCCAGGGTCGTCATGGCCATGCCCAAAGAGGCGACGATCCGCGGTTCGACACGATCGGAGAGCTTCCCGGCAAAAGGTGAAAAAAGGGCCATCATAACGGGCTGGGCCATGAGAATCAGTCCTGCGCCCTGGGGGCTTAAGGTCTTGATGTTCTGTAAATAGAGGCTTAGGAGAAAGGTGACGGCAAATGTTGCGCTGTAATGGATCAGGGCTGCAAGGTTGGAAAGGGCGAAGGTCCTGTTTGCCGTAAAGAGACTGAGTTCAAAGACGGGGCTCTCCGCCCTAAGTTCCCACCTGATAAAGACTGCAATCCCCAAAATACCCAATAGAATGGTCCAGAGCCCCGTCAAGGCGGGAAGGAGAGAAATGCCGTACATGATGGCCACAACGGCCAGTCCATAGATCAGCGACCCGATAAAGTCAAACTTTTCTCCTCTGGCCTCGGCCCACTCTCCCGGCAGTTTCTTCCAGACAAGAAAGATGGCCGTCATTCCAAGGGGTATGTTGGCCAGGAACACGCTTCTCCAGGTAAGATGCTGCGTCAGCAGTCCACCCAGTGAAGGCCCCAGGGAAAGGCCCACATAGACTGCGGCGACATTGATTCCAAGGGCTTTTCCCCGCTCCCAAGGCGGAAATACGGAAGTGAGAATGGCCATGCTCGTTGCAAAGATCATGGCGCTTCCAACGCCCTGAAGAATACGGAAATAGATGAGCATCGGAGCGGAGTTGGAAAGGGCACAGAGAAATGAAAAGATCGTAAAGGCCAGGATGCCCCATGAAAAAATTTTTTTTCTTCCGTAAATGTCCGAAAGCCTTCCAAACGGCACAAGAGCGACCGCTGAGGCCAGGAGGTAGGACGTGGAAATCCAGCTCAGCAATACGGCGTCGACCTGGAACTGGCGGCCGATCGAAGGGAGGGCAAGGTTGATGGAGGACCCCATAAAGGGGGTCATGAAGCTACTCACTGCTGCGACAATCAGGGCGGATTTTTTGCTTACGGAATCAGCCATAAGAACTCCGTTTCAAAGGGTATCGTATCATAGACCATTGTCATCGGGATAACGTCTTGCTATGGATTTCAGGACATCCAGGCAAGAGAAGAAGATAGGGATAATTTCCGGATCAAAGTGCCTTCCCGAGTTTTGATACATTTTTTCAAGGACACGATCTTCATCCCAAGCCTCTTCTTTATGGCAGCTTTGGCCGAAACGCGCAATTGCCGAGTGACTTTCCATGTCTCGAGATCCAATGCCCTCCCGGACCCACTCAAGTATAGGGGCGCTTTGAAATCTCCGGGCCGCCACCTTCTCCATGGCCGAGACGGGTGAATCTCCCCTCAAAACCTTCCAGGAAGCCCGTGCGAAGAATTCGGCGGAGTCTATAGCCCGGGATGAATTGTGGGTCCATTCCCCTTTGTCCCATCCGCTGTGGTGGGAGTCGGGAGAGGGGCTCGGAAGGTCTTCAACCCTTCCGAAGCGTTTCTTGATCACCCCCGTGTCGTAAATTCAGTGGACCCCGAAGGCAAGGGAATCGGCCGCAAAAGAGGCCAAAACCATAGCCTTCGCGTTTTTCTCTCATCTCGCATCTCCCCGAGAAGACGCTTAGGGTTTCCGGGTCCTCTTTTTTTCAAGATATCGGCATATGCCAGACATGCCAGAGTCGGGGTTTTTCGTCAACATCGGCGTATTCCCCCATATTCACCTTGACGCTGTCCGAAAAACTTTGATAGAAAATCGGCATGAATCTGCTGGATATTGTCATCACCTGTACCATGGTTTTCTTTGTCGTGCGAGGGATCATGAGGGGCTTTATCAAAGAGACGGCCTCTCTTGCCGGTGTCATCCTCGGCGTCCTTCTGGCCATCCGCTTTCAGCTCCGCGCCACGGCCTATCTGAAATCCATCCTCCCCTCCATTCCGCTGATCGAACTGGTCAGTTTCGCCGCGATCTTCTTTTCCGTTCTTATCCTGTGCAATCTGCTCGGGTGGACATTGAAGCTCTTAATCAAAAAGGCCTTGTTGGGATGGGTCGATAGAACCCTGGGTCTGGGCCTTGCCGTCATAAAGGGTGTCATCATTACCTACATCGGTATCGTTTTGCTTACCTTCTCCCCACTGGCCGGAACCCCGCTCATGGTAAATTCCAAGCTGTCCCCTATGATCATCACATCCTACCAATCCATGGTCAACCTTATTTCTCCGGAGTACTACAACGAGCTTAAGAAAAGATTTATTGGGAAGAAAAGAGAAATAGGTAAGGTCTTTACCCAAAGCAAAAAAGAGATCGACGAAAAGAAATGAAAGAAAACGCATTGTCAAAGGCCTTCGTTGCGCTCACGGAGTTGATGGCCACACTGCGCGGACCAGGGGGGTGCCCCTGGGATGCCGAGCAAACCATGAGCACCATAAAGATGTATCTTCTTGAAGAGGCCTATGAAGTCCTTGAGGCAATCGAGAGGAAAAATCCGAAAGAAATCTGCGGTGAGCTTGGGGATCTCTTGTTTCAGATCATCTTTCTGGCCCGCATTGCCGAAGAAAGGAACGCGTTCGATCTTTTCGAAGTCATACAAGGCATTACAGAAAAAATGACTCATAGGCACCCCCATGTCTTTGGCCGGGTGAAGGTGGAAAGCGCGGAGGACGTGTCGAACAATTGGGCGGAGATCAAGAAATCAGAAAGCGGGGAGGACGACCCCTATTTTTCTCTGCTGCATGGTGTCCCCGTCAGTCTACCGGCGCTGTTGAGGGCTCATCGATTAAGCGAGAGGGCCTCGAAGGCAGGATGGCATGGATTGGAAGGCCGGGCATTGTGGCGCAGGGTCGAGCAGGATTACGAGGATTTAGCCCGGGCCGTTCGGGAGGGTAAGGAAGCGAGAATTGCCGAACGAATGGGATCCCTTTTCTTTGACCTCGTGAATGTGGCCAGACAGCGGGGTATGAATGCGGAAAACCTGTTGAGGGAGACCAATCAGCAGTTCCTTCGAAAACTCGGTGAAACCGGGGAGACCCTGGAGACGTGAACCTTTGCGCTACAATGAACTTCACAGCGCAACCTTCCGCTTGATGCCCTTGCAAGAGGGGGTTCATTCCAGGTCTCAAAAAGGCGCAAATTCCGCATGTGTCAATCAAACTCAAGAGACAAAATGCTTGCCCTGTGTCGTGGTTATGGCCTCCTTGAACCCCATTCTCCATGAAGTTTGCAAGGGGGTCTAAGGTGAGGTGACGGTCCATTGCCTGCTCAGAGAAAACGCAAACAGACCAAGGACTCCAGGAAAGCCCTGAAATGGATTCTGCGGGCTTCCCTCAAACTGGCCTTAGCCGGTATCTTCGTCACGGTATTTCAGGTCATGGCCTTGAAATTCATCAACCCGCCGTTGACCTCAGGTATGGCATGGCATTGGCTGAAGGGCCAATTGGGGCCGAATAAATATGAACAGCCGGCGTATCATTGGCGCAGCCTGGAGGATATGTCGCCCAGCCTGATCCGGGCCGTATTGGCGGGGGAGGATCAGAGATTTTTTTCTCATAACGGGTTTGACTTCATCGAACTGGATCATGCGCTTCGAGAAATCTTGACGTCCGGGAAGACCAGGGGGGCAAGCACGGTGACCATGCAGACGGCGAGAACGGTTTTTCTTTGGCCCGGGCGTAGCTGGCTGCGAAAAAGCGCCGAGGCGTATTATACGATTCTCCTCGAGTTGTTATGGGACAAGAAAAGAATCTTGGAAGTCTATCTCAACACGGTTGACTGGGGCGAAGGGATCGTGGGGGCGGAGGCAGCGGCGCGAAGGTATTTCCTCAGGAGATCCGATCGAGTGACCCCCTTCCAGGCGGCCTCCCTGGCAGCCATACTGCCAAGCCCCCATCGATGGTCGCCCACGAGGCCCAACCAAACGGTTCGAAACAGAACAACCAGGATTTTGAAGGACATGAGGCATATTCCTTTGAGTTTCATGGATGAGGGAACATGATGGGGGTCTCTCGATGTCCATTTGAAAGGGCCTCCTCACCTGATGCGGCGGTTTTTTTGACCAATCGGGGTTGACCATGCTGCGTTCGGTCACAGTCGGAATGAGAGGCGTCAGTTTGAAATGGAAACTATTGATCCCCTTCCTCTTCTTTGCCTTTTCCGGCACCTTGATCCTGACCTATATCGGGCTGACCTCACAGCAGAAGCTGATTATGGATGAAGA
>CAYNYM010000317.1:0-4749 GCA_964401325.1 uncultured Desulfobacteraceae bacterium
TCCTGTTGGTCATCTATGTGTTTCATGGCCTCTCGATTGTGCTCTTTTTCTTCAAGAAGTATCATGTACCTACCTGGCTGAGGGTGGGTGCCTATCTGCTTATCATTTTTCAACAGATTGTCATGGTTGGACTTGCCTTGGCCGGGCTTTTCGATCAATGGGTTGATTTTAGAAAAACACACTGCAAAAAGGCGACTGAATAAACATACGGAGGACGTATTCATGAGGGTTATTTTAAGACAGAATGTGGACGATTTAGGTCTTGAGGGGGATATCCTTAATGTTTCCAAGGGGTATGCGAGAAATTACCTGATACCCAAGGGACTTGCTCTTGAAGCCACCAATGAGAACATCAAGCTCATGGGGACCCAGCGGAAAAAAATCGAGGCCAGAAGGCTGAAGGTCAAAGAGGATGCCGAGAAGATTCGGGATCAACTGGGCGAATTGACCGTTACGATTTCCCATAAAGTGGGAGAAGAGGAAAAACTCTACGGATCCGTGACCACCATGGATATTTCCGCACATCTTGAAAAGCTGGGCGTGGACATTGATCGGAAAAAACTCGTGTTGGAAAAGCCCATAAAGACCCTCGGCGAGTTCGATGTCTACGTGAAACTCCATCCCGAGGTCACGGGGAGCATTAAAGTGGCCGTGGTTCCCGAGCCCTAGAGCACAAGACCTTTGCCTGCGTAGGTTTTATCTTATTTGTTCCAACACACGGTCTGCAATGAAACCGTCATTCATCCGGAGCAGGTGGCCGGGTAGGCTATGCACATCGTGGCGAAGCAACAAGGATCAATATGCCTCAAACCAAGGAAAAGGTAGTCCTCCCTCCCACGCTCAAGGTTCCTCCGCACAATTCGGAAGCCGAGCAGGCCATCCTGGCGGGCATCCTGATCAATAACGATGCCCTTAATCAGGTCATGGATATTTTGTCACCGGAAGATTTCTACCGTGAGGCCCATACTCACCTCTTCGAGGGGATGACGGCCCTCTACAACACCAGCGAACCGATTGATCTGATCACGCTTTCTCAACACCTCACTCGCAAGGACCTCCTTGAAAAGGCGGGGGGGATGGACTATCTCGCCTCCCTGGTGGATGCCGTCTCAACCTCGGCCGGTATCTTCTATCACGCGCAGATCGTGCGCGATTTGTCCGTGCGCAGGAGACTGATCAACCAGTGTTCCATGATATCCGAATCCTGCTTTCAGAACTGGCACGAGACGGACGAACTCCTCGATATGGCGGAGCAGGCCGTCTTTGATATTGCGGAAGACAAGATTGGCGAAAGCCTCAGCTCCATGGAAGACATCGTCAAGGGGAGTTTCCGGAAACTTGAAAGCATTGCGGAGCAGGATGGATATCTGACCGGTGTTCCCACGGGCTACCCGGACTTCGACAATCTGACGGCGGGCCTTCAACCCTCGGATCTGATCATCATTGCGGGCAGGCCCAGTATGGGCAAGACGGCCCTTGCCTTGAACGTCGGCTACCATGCCGCACAAAAAACGGGCAAGGCGGTCGTCGTTTTTTCTCTGGAAATGTCGAAACTGCAACTTGGTATGCGGTTGCTCGGTTTCGAGGCGCAGATCGATGCCAAAAAGCTTCGAACGGGTTTCCTGAGAGATCAGGACTGGTTGAAATTGACCGAGGCCGCCAATCATCTCTCCTCCCTTTCCATTTTTATCGATGACTCCTCCGGCGTCGGCGTACTCGACATGAAGGCCAAATGCAGACGACTTGCCAAGAAATACGACATGGGGCTCATCATCGTTGACTATATGCAGCTGATTCAGGGACGCAAATCGGCTGAATCTCGCCAATTAGAAATATCGGAGATTTCCCGGGCGCTCAAGGCCCTTGCCAAGGATCTCAATGTCCCGGTCGTGGCACTCTCCCAGTTGAACCGGAAAGTGGAAGACCGACCCGACAAGCGACCTCATCTTGCGGACCTGAGAGAGAGCGGTGCCATCGAGCAGGATGCCGATGTTATCGCCTTTATATACAGGGATGAAGTATACCATCCGACCACTGAGGAAAATGCCAATATTGCCGAGGTCATTCTGGCCAAGCAAAGAAACGGTCCGACGGGGTATTTCAAACTCTATTTCAAAAAAGAATGCACGCGTTTTGAGGCCTACACGGAAGACGATCAATTCGGTGAATCCTATCCAACGTAGTCGGCGATTAGGGGCCTGAGACATAGAGAGAGTAAGAGGGAAAACCGGCGGCCTCAAGGCCGCCCAAATCAAGCAACTCCAGAATCTCTACCGGCGAAGAGTGCCCGGTAAAGAGATTATTACCCATGAATTGACTCGCCAAATTTCCGCCATTTCCCGGGACATTCAGAGACAGGTCGCCCTGTTGCTCACCCGCAGAGGTGATATCGCCTATGTGGTTGTGGGAGACAACCGGCATGTCCTAATTCCCGACCTGGGCCGCTACAGGCTCGGGAAGGGCCGGCTCAAAGGGATTCGTTGCGTCCATACCCACCTGGATGGCGAACCACTGTCAGGGGAAGACCTCACGGACTTGGTCCTCCTCGGCCTTGATCTCATGGTGTGTGTGCAGGCGGGGGAGGCCGGGATTCCCGGGGCCTTATCCTTTGCTCACATCCTGCCGAGAAATATCCGGGGCAAGGGTTGGAGCATCACCCAGGTCCAGGATATCGGGCAGTTGGCGGTGGATTTTCCGGCATTGATCGAGTCGCTCGAAGATGAGCTCGGCAGGGTGGAGAGTGCAAGGGAACTGGAGCAAAAGGAGAGGGCGGTGCTGGTCGGAGTCAGTACCGGCCCCCGATGGAAGTCCAAAGAATCCCTGGAAGAACTGCGTGAATTGGCCCTGTCCAACAATCTGGATGTGGCGGATATCGTCATTCAGAACGTAAAACACACCCATCCCCGCTTTCTGATTGGAAAAGGCAAGCTCCAAGAGCTGGTTCTCAGGTGCCTTCAGACCGGATGCAATCTCCTGATCTTTGACCACGAACTCACGCCAGCCCAGGTCAGGACCATGACGGATCTGACGGAATTGAAGATCATTGATCGAAGCCAGCTCATACTGGATATCTTTGCAAGAAGAGCGGTGACCCGGGAAGGGAAGATCCAGGTGGAATTGGCCCAGCTCAAATACCTCCTGCCCAGGCTGGCCACGAAAAACACGGCCATGTCCAGGTTGACGGGCGGTATCGGCGGCAGGGGCCCGGGAGAAACCAAGCTGGAAATCAATCGGCGCCGGGTTCGGGAGCGTATCGCGAAGCTGAACCGGGAACTCGGGAAAATCAAGAGGCAGAGGGAGGATCGACGCCGACTCCGAAATGCCAAACGATTGCCCGTTATTTCTATCGTGGGCTATACCAATGCCGGAAAATCCACCCTCCTGAACGCCCTGACCCACAGTGAGGTGTTCGTGGAAGACCGGCTGTTCGCCACCTTGGATCCGAGCAGCAGACGACTGCGGTTTCCGCGGGAACGGGAGGTCATTATCACAGATACGGTGGGTTTCATTCGGGACCTGCCCGAAGACCTCATGGAGGCCTTTGCGGCCACCCTGGAAGAGCTCCGGGATGCCGACCTTCTGCTTCATGTGGTGGACATCAGCAGCCCGAGAATGGAAGAGCAGATCGCCGCCGTTGAAGGGGTCCTCAAAAAACTGGAACTTGAGAGGATTCCCGCCCTCCCGGTACTCAACAAGGGCGATCGTCTCGATCCCCGGGAGGCGGACGCCGTGGCCCGGTCATGGAACGGGGTTGCCATTTCAGCCCTGGACCGGCGGACGCTCCACCCTCTGCTTTTGCAGATGGAAAAATTTCTGTGGCCGGAAGCCGCTCACCCGACAAACGATCAAGCTCTCACCGGATCGAGTCTCGCCCCTGTCGCCTGCCCCCCTTCATTGCCCAAGTAGATTTTTGAGGCCTAAGCTTTACCCGATCTGCGCCGATGGATCGAGTAAAAAAGCGGCGATACACTCGGATCGACAACGGGCACCTTGCCCTTTCGCGGTGCCGGCAGGCCTTTTCAATGCTTTTCTCCCCTGGTGGCTAATAAAGGATGACTCAAAATAGAACTGAACCCGTATTTTTGGGCTTGCCTATAACAATCGAGGATGTGCCCTGGAACTTATCGGCCGCAAAGGAGATGCCTTGGGCGATTACGAGAAGAATAGGAGAAACTTTGGGCTACCGAGTTTACAAGAGGCTGTCCGGCGCGGAATAACCGGAGGATAACAGCGTTGGTCTCATCTTGCGAACCCGTTGGGTTGGTTTGAGGTCTGCCACGGCGCATTTCAGGCCTCATTTCCGTCGGGATACCCCATATAGACCCCGCTTCA
Source organism: uncultured Desulfobacteraceae bacterium (assembly GCA_964401325.1). Lineage (GTDB taxonomy): Bacteria > Desulfobacterota > DSM-4660 > Desulfatiglandales > HGW-15 > CAYNYM01. The sequence continues at coordinate 4,333 of CAYNYM010000317.1, forward strand.
GCCTTTGATGAGACATTATCTTGCAATATGTGGTTGAGGTAAAAAAATGGGAGGGTTGCTTTTTTGGTAACATCCCCTCCCGAGTCTCAATAAGACGGATATATTTCTTTACGCTTTTATGCTCTTCCAGCCCTGGGACTTCAGTTGATTGCCCTGTTTGGAGATAATGAGACATTCGCACTGGGGCACACCATTGATGAAACCGACGCCCCTTTCAGGGGCCATGACGAACACGCTCGTTGAAAGAGCGTCCGCATCCATGGCCGTATTGGCCAACACGGAGGCACTGGCATTAAGTTCGGGAGAGAGCCCTGTTCGGGGATTCACGATGTGGTGGAACATCTTTTCACGGTCATAGTAGATTTCATAGTTGCCTGAGGTGGCCACCGCACCATCCCGCATGTTTATGATATCGGG
>CAYNYM010000318.1:0-4743 GCA_964401325.1 uncultured Desulfobacteraceae bacterium
CCGGCAGGCCCGCAACCATTTGCATCGCCTGACGGGAAGAAAAACCGATCGACTGATCTTCGAATATCAAAACCGGATCGCCCGGCGCCTGGGATACCGGAACAAACCGGATTTCCCGGCCGTCGAGCAGTTCCTCGGGGACCTTCACGCCGCCATGGCCTCCGTGAAATCTCTCCATCGTTCCTTTGTCGCCGGTCATCTCCCGAAAACGAAAAAATCACGAAAACCTGAAGCAAATCCCCTGCCCGACTCCCCTAATTTCTGTATCAAACACGGCGAGATCGCCTTCAAAACCGCGACGTGCATTTTATCCCGCCCCGTAATCCTGATGGAGATCTTTGAAAAAAGTGGCCAAACCGGCAGCCCCCTCTGCCTGGAGGCGAAAAGGCTGGTCAAAGAATTTTGCTACCTCACAGACGACGCCTTCAGGGCATCCGGGGAAGCGGTTCGAATGTTCCTCAACATCATCAACCACCCCCTTGCCTTTGATATCCTGGATCAGATGTTCGAGACCGGCCTTCTGGAGGCCTTTGTCCCTGAATACCGTGAGATCAAAGACCGGATTCAGTTCGACACCTACCATGTGTTTCCCGTCGGACGACATTCCCTCAAGGCCCTCCAGCACCTCAAGACCCTTTCCGGGGAAAAGGACATTCTTCTCGTTGACATTATGGCCGACATTCCAGAACCGGAGGTCCTCTTTCTCGCCGCCCTGTTCCATGACATCGGCAAAAGGGGCAAGGATCACGCCCGCAAAGGGTCCGCCATTACCGCACAAATCCTGAGGCGTTTTCATTATGACCGCAAACTGCAAAAGGATGTACTCTTTCTGATCCGCCACCACCTTCTTCTCGCGAAGACGGCCACACGCCGGGACCTCAATGATGAAAAAGCGATCATTCATTGCGCGAGAACCATCGGGGATATTCATCGCCTCAAAATGCTGTACCTTTTGACCTGGGCGGACTCCATGGCCACGGGACCCAAGGCATGGAATGAATGGACCGCCAGCCTGGTCCGGGAACTCTTCTTCAAGGCCCTTCATATTCTTGAAAAAGGAGAACTGGCCACACCCCTGGTCAAAAAAAAGGTCAAGGAGAACATTTCTCTGGTGCGCCGCCATGCCCTCAGAATAGACTTGCCCGATCCTGACCGCCTGCTGGAGGCCATGTCCCCGCGATACCTTCTTGAAACCCCGGTTCGGGCCATTGTGCGACACCTGGAGATGCTGAAGGATCTGGGCGAATCCTTCAAAGATTCGGATTCCACTGACTTTTGTCTGAAAACAAAGAAAGAACAGGCCGAGGGCTCCTGGGAAATCACCCTGATGGCCAGGGATCGGCCCGGACTCTTCTCTGACATCGCGGGAATTCTGGCCCTGAACAACATCAATATCCTCACGGCTCACATTTACACTTGGCGGGACGGCACGGCCGTGGATATCTTCAGGGTCACCGATCCCCTGGATCCCATTTACCCGGAGGATATCTGGGAAAGGGTTAGAAAAAATATGGAAGATGTCTTTGCCTCAAAACTCGATCTGTCGGAGCGCCTGGCACAAAAGACGCGCCCCTCGATCCTGGATAGGCAAAAACCCGCTTGTCGCCTTTCAAAGGTAGGGTTTGACAATGACACCTCCGACTTTTTCACCCTCCTGGAGGTGTTTGCGGATGACCGGATCGGCCTCCTCTATGACATCACCCGAGCCCTTTTTGTCCAAGGCGTCAACATCGGGATCGCCAAGATCGCCACAAAAGTGGATCAGATTGCAGATATCTTCTATGTTCAGGACCTGAAAGGACAGAAGCTTGAGGGGAAGGATCGCCTGGAAAACATAAGAGAAGACCTTCTGAAGGTGACCGAAACGCGGCCCAATGATCAGCCGGGATGACCGTGATGTGGGCCTCCGGTAAGTCGCCCCCAAATCCACCAACCAATTCGCATTTCATTTTTGATATCAGGATATTTTGGGGGACATCCTGATCCGGAAAAGTTCATATGTCATAAAGGGCTTGCGATATCCTTCATATATTTGGCATAAATATGATATATCTTGAAAAGCAGCATACAGCATCGCGAAAAAACGCAAACGAAAATAAGCTGAATCAAGTTTTATAATGGAGTTTAGAGACCATGACCCTTACAGTTCTCAGTGCAATAACGCCGGTTGACGGACGATACAGAAGAGCCACATCGAGGCTTGCGAATTATTTCTCGGAAGGGGCTTTGATCAAATACAGGGTGCGCATCGAGGTTGAATATTTCATTGCATTGTGCGAACTCCCCCTTCCCCCGCTGACCGGATTAGACAGGGATCGTTTTGAATCCTTACGGGACATATACAGACATTTTTCCAACGCCGATGCCGCGCGCGTCAAAGAACTGGAGCAGGTCACCAATCACGATGTAAAGGCGGTGGAATATTTTATCAAAGAAAAATTTGATGGACTCGGACTTCAGACCTTCAAGGAATTCATACACTTCGGTCTGACATCTCAGGATATCAATAACACGGCGGTGCCCCTGTCGCTAAAGGAGGCCTGGAACGACGAAGTCCGACCCGCCCTGGAGGAGGTTGCAGCCTTTCTGCGGCATTGCGCGACCCGATGGAAGGACGTCCCCATGCTTGCCAGGACACACGGCCAGCCCGCCTCCCCAACGAGCCTGGGAAAGGAATTCTACGTTTTTGTAGACCGTTTGAAAAGCCAGACGACACTCCTTGAAACAATCCCCTTTTCGGCCAAGTTTGGCGGGGCGACCGGTAATTTCAACGCCCATCATGTGGCCTATCCTGATGTGGACTGGATCGGATTCGGGAACCATCTGGTCAACGATATTCTCGGCCTGCACCGTTCGAAGGTCACCACCCAGATTGAACACTATGACAATCCGGCCGCGTTTTTTGATAACCTCAAGAGAATAAATACTATTCTCTTGGACCTGTGCAGGGATATCTGGACCTATATTTCCATGGCGTATTTCAAACAGAAAATCAAGGAGGGCGAGGTAGGATCTTCCGCCATGCCCCACAAAGTCAACCCCATAGACTTCGAAAATGCGGAAGGGAATCTCGGCATAGCCAACGCGCTGTTCGAACACCTTGCCGCAAAGCTGCCCATTTCCAGACTGCAAAGGGACCTGACCGACTCAACCGTGACGAGGAATATCGGGGTTCCCATGGCCCACACACTAATCGCCCTGAAATCATTACGGCGCGGACTCGACAAGCTGATCCTCGACAGTGAGGCGATCAAGGCCGATCTCAGGGGCAACTGGGCGGTCGTGGCCGAGGCCATCCAGACCATTTTGCGGCGTGAAGGATACCCCAAACCCTATGAGGCCCTCATGGCCCTGACAAGGACCCATGAGACCGTCGATCAAAAGGCCATCGCCGAATTTATCCAAACGCTTGACGTTTCGCAAGATACCAGGAATGAACTCTTAAAGATCACCCCTGAGAACTACACAGGGATCTATGATTATTAGTCCGGGATGCCTTATTTTTCCTGAGACAAGATTGATTCGATAGAATTTTCAAGCGCGCCTTGAAGGCGCGCAATCTCCTCCCTGTCCGAAGAAAAGAAACAAAGCATTTCTTCTGTGCCCGCGGCCGGAAAAAGGAGCAGAAATACCGGGCAAATGCCCATAGTCATGGCTGCGGCCACGCGTTTCTCCCATCCCGTCTCCCGTTTTCCGCCCACGGAGGTCAAAATCGGAGGAATACCGCCGCCAAAAAGGCGATGATGCTCCTGCGAGACCCCCTTGGAAAGGGCCCCGCATTCATCTCGGTCTTGGACATAATCCTTCTCCCGGTCGTCCGCGTCCTTTTCTTTTTCCAGTTGCAAAAAATTCTCCATCAGATCCTCTATCTTCCCGTTTCTTGGAAAAAAGGAGGGTGCGGCGGCAGGATCCAGGCCGAGGCGAACGCATGCATTCATCACAAAAGGCGCATCCGGACCAAAATACCTTGAAAGCAGATCAAATCCGACATGATCATGCAGGACAAACCCACGGTCTTCGGCCCCAAAATGACGGGAATTTCGAAGCATGACATGACTCATGCAGGGAAAGGGGCAACCGTAGCAGGCCAGATGTCTGGTGAGAAAACGAGATGGCAGGATCTTCCCGTTCCAATCAGGCGACATCCGCTTGAGAACATGCCGTGCGCCCTGGTGTTTCTTTTTGATGGAGAGACGGTCGAGCATCGCCCTCCTGAGATCGAGATGGGCCTCGTCAAAAGGCAATCCCCCGTTACCGTTCAGGACCAGGGCCTTGAGATTTCTGGAGCCCATCCAGCGGGCCAAGCCGGTCTTATCCAGGCTGCCCCCCAGACCCATGCCCACAGCGGCATAATGGGACCCCTGGTCGGCACCAGGACCCGTCATGACCACAAGGCGATGGGACGCAGGATCACTTCGGCGCAGGGTCGCCTCCGCCTCCGGCACGGTCAGATTAAGAAGCCCTTCAGCGGATGCAAACCGCACCCTGCCCTCTTCAATATAAAGGACCCGGGGCCGAGGGCAGGCGCCCTTGACAATCACGAAGTCGAAGCCTGAAAATTTCAACTCCGGACCGGCCCGGAAGAGCAAGGGGGTGTGACACAGCCTGCCGTCGTCAGGCCCCTGAAAAGTAGCCACCAAAAGGCACGAGGCCGGGGCCAGGCTTCCGGTCAACGGCCCGGTCCCGAGCACCAGAGGCGACGCCTCGGCATATTGGGAATAGAGCGAACGATTGACGGCCGCC
>CAYNYM010000319.1:0-4716 GCA_964401325.1 uncultured Desulfobacteraceae bacterium
GGGGTATGCGTTTATTGAAGGGTGATTTAAGCAGACCCCAGACCTATATCGGGAAGATATGGCGCCGTCTAAGATGAAAATTTTGATTGTCGATGATGACAGGAAACTGTGTCGGCTGGTGGCGGACTACCTGGAGCCCATGGGATTCGACGTAGAGGCCGCCCACAACGGAACCCACGGGCTTGAAATGATCCTGAAAGGCAACTACCACGCGGTGATTCTGGACGTAATGATGCCGGGTATGGACGGGTTCGAGGTGTTGAAACGACTCCGCAAGGAATCCGACATCCCGGTCTTGATGCTCACGGCTCGGGGCGAGGAGACCGACAGAATCGTAGGGCTCGAGATGGGGGCCGATGATTATCTGCCCAAGACCTTTTCCTCGCGAGAGCTTTTGGCGCGCCTGCGCGCCGTTACCCGGAGGTATTCCAGGTCCGAACGCCCGACCGCAACCAAAGCAGAGGACAAGGATTTGATATTCGGCGATCTCATAATCGAACAAAGCTCCCGAACGGCCCGTTTGGGCGGAAAAATCCTAAACTTGACCCCCGTCGAATACGATCTTTTGATCAGCCTGGCCAGGTCACCCGGCCGGGTCTTGACACGGGATCAACTCCTGGATGCCGTGGCCGGAAGGAGTTACGATGTTTTCGACCGCTCCGTGGATGTCCATATCTCCTCGCTGCGGCGCAAACTCGGGGATGATCCCCGAAACCCCAGATTCATTCAGACGGTTCGGACCGCCGGGTATATGTTTAAGAGTCCGGGTGCCGAGCCATGATCAAACCGCTTTCATCTTTATTCACGAAGATCCTCTGCTGGTTCTTTTTGAACCTGGTCCTGGTGGTCGTTGTCCTGGCGGCGTTCTTCGCCTTTCAGCCCCAGGTGAATCTGCATGCGATTTTCGGACAACAGGGATCCAATCGCCTGCGGACCGCCGCTATGTTGATTTCCCATGACCTGAATCAGACGCCGCGGGCGAGTTGGTCAGGTCTGCTCGCCAGACATGCAGAGATCCATCGGGTGGATTTTGCCCTTGTGCTTGAAGGCGGATCTCGTTTTTCTTCAACGGATATGGATTTGCCTGAGGCGGTCAAAATAAGGGCCGGCAAGGCCCTGAGAAGAAAACTCCCCCCTGGCCTGTTCCCGCCGCCCCATATCCCCGGCGACCCTCAAAGGCGTCCTAAAAACCACGCTGTTGATGATGCACGGGACTTCCCGGAAAAGGAGGGCATCGGAAGAAGACCGCCCATGCCCCCTCATGCTTATGATAAAAAGCCTCATTTGATGATGCGCACTCGGCATCCGACCCGCTACTGGTCCGGCATTCGGATTCCGTTGTTCTCTGAACTGTCGCGACCCCCGGCGCCCGCCATGCTTTTGGCCATGTCGGATTCCATTACGGGAAACGGATTTTTTTTCGACCCCCTTCCCTGGATGATCGTCGCAGCAGCGGTGATCCTGATTTCGGTGTTGCTGTGGATACCCGTGGTAAGACGCATCACAAAACCGCTTTTGCGCATGACCCTTGCAACCGAGGAGATTGCCAAAGGGCGCTTTGATGTGTCCATCCATGAACCGCGGGCCGATGAGATCGGCCGCCTGGCGAGCGCAATAAACCATATGACCTCACGTTTGTCCGCTTTCGTGAGGGGCCAAAAACGATTCCTGGGAGATGCGGCCCATGAACTGGGCGCCCCCATAGCCCGGATACAGTTCGGGCTCGGTGCCCTGGAGCAGCGCGTGCAGGAGGAAAACCGGAAGCGGGTGGCGGGCGTCATGGAAGATGTGGATCACCTGTCCAAACTGGTCAACGAACTGCTTGCCTTTTCGCGGGCTGAACTCAATACAAAAACCGTGAGACTGGAAACAATGGATCTGCTTCCCGTGGTTCAAGAGGCGATCAGACGGGAGACCACACCGGATGCCGCGATCGTGACTGACATAGACCCGGAGATCCGTGTGGTTGCATCTTCAGAGCTTCTGACCCGGGCGCTTGCCAATCTTTTGCGAAATGCCGTCAAATACGCCGGAGACGCCGGCCCGATTCATGTTTTTGCGGAAAGAAGAAAAGAGGGGGTCGCCATAGAGGTCCGGGACACCGGCCCCGGTGTGCCCGAGGATCTCCTGGATCAACTGTTCGAGCCTTTTTTCCGCCCAGAGCCTTCACGGGATCGAGATTCCGGCGGTGTCGGTCTTGGATTGGCTATCGTGAAAACCTGTATTGAAACGTGCAAAGGAACGGTCTCTGCCCGCAATCTTAAACCCAAAGGATTTGCGGTTACTATCACCTTGAACCCCGATTTCGAATGATTTGGGCTTATAGTTGACATATGGTCCCATGTGAAACGAGGCAGAATCAAAACAAAAAATAAAAGGAGACAGCAGAGAAGATGGGCGAGCCTTCTAGTGAGCTGACCTCTTTGATTTCCACTTCGATGAAAATGTTTTTCGTAACTTTTTGGGGCACAAAGGCGACTCAATAATGGAAGGCAAAATTCCCATGATCCGTTCGCCTTCAAACGCATTTAAAAGACCGAAAAGTTGCGGAATTCCCAAAACTCGTTCAAAGCTATGTTGCAGGCCCTTGGCTTTAGCAAGGTCCTGTGCCTTGGGCATTATAGAATCAAGCCGGTCGAAAATAGAGAAAGGTGATGAGGAGAAAAAGCTATAGCGGTGACTTTAAGGCGAAGGTAGTGGAGGAACTCTTGAAGGGAAGAAGAAGCCTGAATGAACTGGCGGATCAGTATGGACTTCATCCCAACCAGATCAAGAATTGGAAATCCCAGCTGTTTAAGCGCGCCCACCTCGTTTTAGAAGACAAACGACGCGGCGAAAAGGATTTCACGCCCAACTCGTGAGCAGAATAATCTCCAACAATGAATCAACAACAGGTTAGAAGATCTTTAAAGGGAAGGAAGGGCAAAGTGATCCGGCTTTTTCAGCGTATGAACCTTGAATGCATTCAGAGTGGATTCCGGCCTTTGAGAGAAAATCAACCTGTTCTTGACACTTCGGGAAAGCCCGCCGGAGGTTTAACCGCTGAGGAGGGCGGACTAGCCGAGGATGCCGAATCCCCCCGCTGACAGATGCGGGATCTTCGATCCGTGTTGCCGGTCCCGCCCGGATCGGCGGGGCCGGATGTTCAGGAAAACGTCAGAGGAAAGGGGCGTCAGGCAAGCCAAAAATTCTCGGTTCATCAAGGGTCTCAGAGATCATGAGGTGCTTTCACCGGCACCCTCATCGGATTCCAGCACCCTGACAACCGCTTCGGGGTCGACGAGCCCCTCTCCGATCAGAAGATAGGGGGTGTCCCACTCGTAGGTTACTCCCGTTACCCTGCCGCTGTAAGCGGTATGAACCTCGACATCTTCACCCGCGTCATTAGTAGCAATGACTTCAAAGGAGAACTTTCCATCTTCCGCGGCGTTTCCGGCACTGTCTTTGCCGTCCCAGTCGACGGCATGATAGCCCGCCTCCAGCTCCCCGAAACTAAGGCGGTTGATCTCGCCGCCGTTCGAGTCATAGATGACGACCTCGATATCCGCGTCTTCTTCAATGGCAAAGGATGCGCCTGACAGTTCGCCTTCTTCTATTGTCATGGCATCACTCAGGATCATGACGTCTTTTCCCACGTAATCCAGAAAGCGATTTTCGGGCTGAGAATCGAGTTTTAAGGAGATCTCCTCCAGGAGGTCGTTTGTGTTCGTTTGCTGTTCAAGAGATGAAAACTGCGCAAGTTGGGATGTCATCTCGGTCCCTTCGGTTGGATTCAAGGGGTCCTGGTATTCGAGCTGCGCCAGGAATATTCTGAGGAAATCCTCTTTGCCCATGGAATCCGTCTCTTTTTCGGTTGTCGTGGTCGTGTATTGGCTCGGAAGGGTCTCCAATACACTTGATTGTATGCTGTCTACCGTCATGTCTTCTCCGCCTTGGAATTTTGTTGCCAGGAACCCTGGGGGTCTTCCGGAGCGTCGATCTTACTGGTCTCCATCGTGACTTTGGAAATGTCTCTTACAGGTGTAACCTGAACGGGCGCGGGATGGAACAGGCGATACCCCTCGCTGCCCGCTAAAGGTCCGTCAGTAATGCTGAAATATCGTATTCGTCGTCCTCTTCATCTGTGAACAGCTGATCCATCAGGGACTCCGTTAAATCCTGGGACTGGTTTGCAGTGGTCAGACCGGCCGAGTTATACATCCCTCCCATGCCGGAAGGGGGCATGCCCCGGGGTCCGCCCGGAGGGGGTCCTTGTGCAAGCATTTCCTCGAGATCGATGTCATTCTCCCCTGCAAATTCTTTGAGCGCATCCGGGGCCTTTTCCGCCATTTCCGCGGCATCGAAGTTGCCGGACTGAACGGCCGCCATCATTTCCTCGTGGAAGGTCTTCATCTCGGCCTTTTCATCCTCGTTAAGGCCCGACATAAAGTTCGCCATCCTTCCAGCCTTTGTGATATCAAAATGATCTCCCCCGGTCCGCCCCTGAAAGGCTTCTTCCCCGGGCCGGGCCCCGCCATTCAGCCGGGCCGGATCCATTTGCCACATCGCGGCCATGCTTGTCGTTGATTGAATATCCATGTCTCAATTCCTCCTTTTTTTAATATCGTGCAAGTGGTAGTTCGGGGTATCACCGCCTTTCTGATAAAGCAACGGGCATGCCGGAGAGGAGTCCGGAAAAGACAAACAAGGGAGAATGCAAAAACCATAAGTAACGAC
>CAYNYM010000320.1:0-804 GCA_964401325.1 uncultured Desulfobacteraceae bacterium
ACTGGCGCAAACCCGATGACACAAAGGACGCGATTCGGGACGGATGGCTCTATACAGGGGATATGGGGTATTACGACGAAAAGGGGTTTATCTATATCGCGGATAGGAAGAAAGACATGATCGTTACGGGCGGTGAGAATGTCTACCCCAAGGAGGTAGAAGAGGTCCTTTACAGACATCCAGCCGTCAGAGAAGCTGCCGTCATTGGTATCCCGGACCCCTTCTGGGTGGAGAAAGTCCATGCTCTGGTGGTTCTAAAGGAGAATGCCCAGGCAAGAGAGCAAGACATCATTGGCTTCTGCAAAGACCGGATCGCCCACTACAAGGCACCCAAATCCATTGAGTTCGTGCAATCTCTGCCCAAGAATCCGCAGGGAAAGATATTGAAAAAGGAGATCCGGTTGAAATACCGGAAATAGGAGTCCCCGGATTGGCAAAGGTGACACCGGAGGAATTATTTGCTGCCGGTTTGGAAGACAAATTTCTGGGGTTGATTTAAAACTCGTACTCAATGGTTGGAGGGATCGATGGGCAAAGTTGAAAAAATCAAAACGGTGTGCCGAAGTTGCCATGGGGGATGCGGCGTCATCGCTCATGTGAAGGACGGCAAGGTGATAAAGGTTGAAGGTGATCCTGAATCGCCCATCAGTCACGGCAGTATGTGCAGCAAAGGGTTGGCCGTTACCCAGTTGGCCTATCATCCGGACAGAATTCTGTATCCGATGAAAAGAAACGGCATGGGATGGGAGAGAATCTCCGGGGACGAGGCCCTGGAAACATGCGCCGAGAAATTTAACGAGGTGA
>CAYNYM010000320.1:891-4712 GCA_964401325.1 uncultured Desulfobacteraceae bacterium
ACCTGCGGGAGGCATCCGGCCATCGACTACGAGGGCAATCCAAAGTGCATTGTCATGTGGGCCTGCAATCCCCTGTGGACCAACCCGGATGAATACAAGGGCGTGAATTTCTGGCGGGCCTATCAGAAGGGTGCAAAGTTGATCGTCATCGACCCGAGAAAGGGATTCCTGGCAAAGAGGGCCGACCTGTGGCTCCAGGTGAGGCCGGGTGCGGATGCAGCCCTGGCCATGGGTTTCCACCATGTGATCATCAAGGAAGAACTCTATGACAAGGCATTTGTCGCGGAATACATCCACGGTTGGGACGGATTTGTGGAAAGAGTGAGGACCGACTACTCCCTCGATCGCGTGGAGGGAATCACCTGGATAGATCGGGAGCTTATTCGAAAGGCCGCCAGGATGTATGCCACGACAAAACCGGCTGGAATCCATTGGGGTGTCCCGACGGAGCAGAATATCAACTGTACTGATTTTACCCGAATCGCGGTCGGTCTTATGGCTGTCACCGGCAATCTCGATGCCCCCGGCGGAAACGTCTTCCACGAACCGCCACCGGTCAGGAAGGTCGCTGAATTTTCAGCGCATACCGCCCTGTCCGAGGAACAGAAAAAGAAACGCCTTGGTGGAGACCGTTACAGGCTTGCCGCCAGAATGACCTTTATAACGCCTAAACCTGCCTGGGACGCTATTTTGACAGGCAAACCCTATCCGGTGAAAGCCGGCTACCTCGTGGGAACCAACCCTGTGATCACAAGAGCGAATGCCGGAGAGGTTTATGCCGCCCTGAAAAAACTGGACTTTCTGGCCGTGTCTGATTTCTTCCTCACACCGACCGCTGAACTGGCGGATATCTTTCTGCCTGCCGGCACTTGGCTCGAGCAGAATCACATGGCTGAAAACTGGAAATTTCACGGCTATGTGTTGGCCAGACAAAAAGTCGTCCAGATCGGCGAGTGCTGGCAGGACCACAAGATTTTCATGGAACTGGGCAAGAGAATGGGCCAGACGTGGTGGGACAGTGTGGAAGATGCCCTCGATTGGCTGCTGGAACCGGCCGGTCTGACCTGGGAGGAATTCAAGCAGAGAGGTTATCTCAGGGGGGATATGACCTATTACAAATACAAGAAAAAGGGCTTTTCCACCCCCACAGGGAAAGTGGAACTCTATTCCACGATCTTTGATAAATGGGGTGTGGATCCTCTTCCGAAATATACGGAGATACCGGAAAGTCCGGTCTCCAGACCTGATCTGACCCATAAGTACCCCTATATCCTCAATTCTGGACTCAGGACGCCCACCTTTTTCCATTCCGCAAACCGTATGATCCCCTGGCTCAGAGAAATCAGACCCGAGCCCATCGTCGAGATTCACCCCGAGACGGCGGCAAAAAACGGCATTCAGGAGGGAGACTGGGTTTGGATCGAGTCGCCGAGGGGGCGTGTCAAGGAACGGGCGAAACTGAATGACGGTATCGATCCCAGGGTCATCGTGGCGGAGCACGGCTGGTGGTACCCTGAGACGAGAAGTCAAGATCACGGTTGGGAGGTTTCCAACATCAATATCCTCACGGACAACTCCCATGAGTCTATGGACCCTGTTATGGGGGCGACGAATCTGCGGGTTCTGCTGTGCGGGATCTCTCGCTGTGAACAGGCATAGGAGGAACGAGATGGAGAAAATTTTTCTAATATTTCACAAGAAGAACTGTATGGGGTGCCATGCCTGTGAGGTCGCGTGCAAGCAGGAACACGGTCTCGGAGTGGGGCCCAGGTTGGTGCGGGTCATCGAAAAATCCTCTGATTTCATCCCGATATACTGTCACCATTGTGCAAGGGCCCCCTGCATCGAAGCCTGTCCGGTAGAGGCCATATCGAGAAACCGGCAGGGCCTTGTGCTGATCGACAAAGATCTCTGTATCGGATGCCGGGCCTGTCTGGAAGCCTGCCCCTTCGGAGCCATGCAATTTGATGACAATCAGGAGCTTGCTGTCAAGTGCGACCTCTGTGTCGAGAGATTGGCGGAAAACAAAAAGCCGGCATGTATGAGTATCTGTCCCACCGGATGTATTCAATTCGACGGCAAGAAAAACATTGCGGCGGTTTTTGAAAAAAACGCTTTTTCCCCGCAGAAGGTTGCCTGAAAAAGAGGAGTTATGATCATGACAAACGGAAATTTACTGGAAGGCAAGAGAATTCTCATTGTTGATGATGAACCCGACGTGTTGGAAACGTTAAAAGAGCTTTTACCCATGTGTAAGCTGGTGAAGGCGACCACTTTTAATGAGGCGAAAGAGGATCTCGAAAAACAGTACTTTGATCTGGCTATCCTGGATATTATGGGCGTCGACGGATATCGGCTCCTTGAAATTGCAAAAAATAAAAATGTGATTCCTGTCATGTTGACCGCACATGCCCTGAGCGTCGAAGACACGGTGAAATCATACAAGGGGGGGGCGGCCTCTTATCTTCCCAAGGACGAAATGGATAACATCGCAACCTATCTGAATGACATCCTGGAAGCCAAAGACAAGGGTCAGCATTTTTGGTGGCGCTGGTTGGACAGGTTGGGTTCCTTTTATGAGAGGAGATTCGGTGCAGACTGGCAGGAAAAAGACAAAGATTTTTGGCGCCGTTTTCCGTCCGTGTAAGTCCTCCGATCAAAACTCTGAAGTTGCAGCATTGGAATAAACTTCGAAGAGATGTGGTATAAACTCAGGCGTGAAGCTGATAGAGAAAATCGTGACTCTCTTTACCTCAAGGATGCATATGGAGAGGGACACTTAACCGATCTGCCTGTTGTTCTTGATGAGTCGACTGATCGTGGAAAGGATCTGGTCTTTTTCCTTCTTGGAAAAACCCCTTAGGAGGATCTCAAGGCATTCGTCTTTCTCTTTTTTGATGTTTTTGACGGTCTTCTTCCCCTTTGGGGTGATTTCGAGCAGGGTCACCCGTTCATCACCGGGGTCGGATTTCCTCATGATAAAGCCGTTTTTTTCCAGTCTTTTGGCGATACCGGTCATGTTGGCACCCGGGACGATCATGATTCGGCCCACATCGCTGATCTTGTTCTGGCCGTTCTTTGAGGCATCCAGGACCCTCAGGACATTATACTGGGGAAAAGACAACCCGTAGTTCTTGAAAACGGAGGAATGCGCCCGTTTAAAGGTCTCCGCCGCCCTTACGATGGCCATCAATACCCTTTCGTCCGTACTCAAATCACTTACATATTTGATGCTGTCCACGGTGAACTCCTCAGAAGAATGTTTTGTTGCAATAGGGTTTATTGTCAGTCCATTTATCAAAACATTGGATAAATCCATGTGATTTGCTTTGTCGTTTGATAACAGCCGGTTCAGTGTTCACCTGTCGGTTTTTCGGGTAGGACGACTCAAGCCAACACCCTAACATATCCTCCCTTCAAACACAATGCATTTTTGAATATAAGTACCCGAAAAAAATGGATTTAAATAAAAAAAAATATTTTATTCAATACGTTGATGATTTAAGTCTGAATAATATGGCATCCGCTGCCATGGTGAAGGACAAAACAAGAGACGCAGGGCCTTCATGTCACTAAAACAAAGCAAAAAAAGGCCCTGCGTTTTGGTCTCGTTCGGCAGAAAATTGGAAAGATTTTATGGGGTACTGGCGTGCAGGATCATGCGGGCATCGACAATACTCAGCCCCTTTTCGTGCATGATGACCGGGTTCAGGTCCATCTCCCGGATATCGGGGTACGACTCGATCAGATCAGAACATACAATCAGGAGATTGATCAGGGCCTTTCTGTCGCGGGGGGCGCCTCACCACAAACCAAACAGG
>CAYNYM010000321.1:0-4706 GCA_964401325.1 uncultured Desulfobacteraceae bacterium
ACGTCCTCGGTCCCGAGCTTCATATCCTCATGGAAGCGCCTCTGCACGATATCGAGCAGGCCGGGGGCCTGCTCCTGGCCGAGGCCATCGACCGGATGCGCCAAAACCGGGTGATCCGGCAGGAAGGTTACGACGGGGAGTACGGCGTCATCCGGCTCTTTGAGGAAGGGGAAAAAGAGGCGCTGGCCGGCCAGATGGCCCTTTTCTCGACCGCGAAAGGGAAAAGGCCAAAAAAAGAAAAGGCCCGAGCGACAAAGGATCGTGTGCCAAAAAGCAGGGGAAAGGCCCCGGAACCCGATGAGCCGCACGATTCCGATCCCCTGCTCGATCCCCTCAACCCGGAACAGAAGGCCGCCGTCACCCACCCGGGCCAACACCTCCTGATCGTGGCCGGTCCCGGCACGGGAAAGACCCTGACCCTCACCCACCGAATCGCCTACCTTCTTCGCCAAGGCGTGGCGAATCAGGATCAAATCCTTGCCCTGACCTTTACCAACAAGGCGGCCCGGGAGATGAAAGAAAGGATTGAGGCCCTGGTTCCTGATATGGGCTCACGGGAGATCTTTGTGTCCACCTTTCACAAATTTTGTCTGGAGGCATTGAGGCAGGGAGGGACCTTATTGGGTATTCCCGGAGACTTCACCCTTTGCCCGGAACCGGATGCCGTTTTTCTGGCCCAACAGACGGTCTCGGAATGCGGGCAGGGGAAACGGATGGCGGGCCGATTTCTAAAGGCCCTCCCGGCCCTGAAGCGGGCCTCACTTAGGGGACAAGATCCCTTGGATGGTGAGGAGGAAGAGCTCCGACCCCTGTTCAAGCGTTACCAGGAAAGACTCCGAGGCCTCGGCATGCTGGATCTTGACGATTTGGAGGTGGAGACCCTCAGGCTCTTTCAGGAGCATCCCGAAACCGCCCGCCGGTGCGCTGAGAGGTTCACCTATGTCTTCGTGGATGAGTATCAGGACACCAATCCCACCCAGGTTGCGATTTTAAAGGCCATGGTGTTACAACCTGTCGATTCGGTCCGCCTTTGTGCCATCGGCGACCCGGACCAGGCCATCTATAGCTTTCGGGGGGCGGACATCCAAAACTTTCATGCCTTCACCCGAGATTTTCACGGAGCACGGCAGTTGGAGCTGTCCAGAAACTACCGGTCCACGCAGCACATCCTGGACAGTGCCGCCGCCTTGATGCAAAAAAAGGCCCCCCTCGAGGGGCACCGGGGCACCGGGAAATCCATCGCCCTTACCGCCTGCCGCACCCCTGAAGAAGAGGCGGAGATGATCGTGGAGCAGATCGAAAAGCTCCTGGGAGGGACCACCTATTTTTCCCTGGACAGCGGTCGGGTTGAATCCCATGAGGACGGAGAAGACCTCGGTTTCGGGGACATGGCGGTACTCTTTCGCCTGAACGCACAGGGGGATGCCCTGGAAGAGGCCTTCTCGAGGGCGGGTATCCCCTATGTCCGATCGGGCGAGAAACCCATTATCGACCGTTATCCCGTCAATCTCCTCCGTCGATTTTTTCAGGCCTCGCAAAATCCGGCCATGCCCTATTTTCGTGAAGCCTATCTGACCCTGCCCGAACTGAACGGGCAAGAGGGTGAGGAGATCCTCACGCGTTGGCGCCTCCAAGGCTCCGTCTCGGAATGTATCGAGGAGGCCGCCCACCTTCATCACCTCGAGGCGCTGAACGAAGAGGCCGAAACCGCCCTCAGCCGACTGAAGGCCATGGGGAAAGACTTCAAGGGGGATCTTTCCGCGTTCCTGGATGTGCTGTCCCTTGACCGGGCCATCGACCACGCAAGCCTTATGGGTGACCGGACGGCCCTCATGTCCCTTCATGCGGCCAAGGGCCTGGAATGGCCCGTGGTCTTCATTACCGGTTGTGAGGGAGAACTCCTGCCCTGCACCCTTTTCGGCGACCGGGACGAGGAGGAAGAGAAGAGGCTTTTTTATGTCGGTATCACCCGGGCCCGAAACCGCCTGATCCTTTCCCGTGCCGCCCGCCGCAACTTCAACGGCCGCGTCTTGAAAGGAGGCCCCTCTCCCTTTCTCTCCCTCATTCCCGGCCGATGCTGCGGGTCGTTGGAAAGGGCCGCGTGGAAGAGAAAGAAGAAGGCGCACCGGCAGCTTGAGCTCTTCTAAACATCAAAAAAGCTCCGCGTTTTGCGGAGCTTTTTTTTGGGGTGTATCTGCTTGTACCTGCACGCCTTAGGCGGGCCTGTGGTTGATTTTCTCAGTGTTTAAAGGCACGCTGGCCGGTAAACACCATGGTCACCTGGGGATCGGCCTCATTGCAGGCCTCGATGGACTCGAAATCCCGAATGGACCCGCCCGGATGCACGATGGCCCGGATCCCTTCCTTGATGGCCACATCCACCCCGTCCCGGAAGGGGAAAAAGGCATCGGAAATCATGGTGGCCCCGATCAGCCCGCCCTTGGCCTCGTTGGTGGCCTTGTCGATCTCCTCCAGAAGGGCCTTATCCTTTTCGCCCTTGGCAATCTGAAGTTCAAGGTCCTTGTAGGGCAGGCCGTGCGTCTTGAAGCACAGGGTATCCGCATACTTGGTGTAGGCCTTGAAAATGGCGATCTCCGCCACGCCGACCCGATCCTGTTCCCCGGTCCCGATACCCACCGTGACCCCGTCCTTGACATAGATCACGGAATTGGAGGTAATGCCCTGCTCCACCTGCCACCCGAAGAGCATGTCCGCAAAGTCTTCATCGGTGGGTTTTCTTTCGATGGTATAGGTCTTTCCCTTGTAATCGCAAGAGGCCGGGGTAAAGTCCTTCGCGCTCTTGATCCGGTTCAGGGGGGACTGCTGCACGATAATTCCGCCGTCCATCAGGCTCTTGAACTCCAGGAATCTCTGCCCCGCATACTCGGCAAGCCTGTCGATCGAGCCGATCCGCACGATCCTGAGGTTGGCCCTCTGGGCCAGGATCGGGATCACACCCTCTTCGAAATCCGGGGCCCCTACGACCTCCAGGTAGTTTTCCGAGATCAGTTCGGCCGTGGCCTTGTCCAGGGGCCGGTTGAAGACCGCGCACCCGCCAAAGGCCGCAATCCGGTCCGCCATGTTGGCCTTGTCATAGGCCGCTGAAATGGAATCCGCGCAGGCCACGCCACAGGGATTGTTGTGCTTGACGATGACCGCCGCCGGCCTCTCGGGGATGTACCGCAAGATATTGAGGGAATTGTCCAGATCCGTCAGGTTGGTCTTGCCCGGATGCTTTCCGCTCTGGATCATGTCCTCGTCGCTTATGGCCGATGCCAGGCCCTTGCCCCCTTCGATGAAATGGCAGTCCCCCAGGACCAGATTACCGTTGACCAGTTCGTAAAGGGCCGCCTCCTGTCCGGGATTCTCGCCGTATCGGAGGCCCTTTTCGATCAATTCACCGCTCTTCTCATCGGGGATCTTCCATGACCGTTTTTTGTATACCAGGGTCTGACCCCCGAAGGAGATGGTCATGTCGGCTGGGAAGTGGTCATCCATCACGGTCTTGTACATTTTTTTCAGATCATCACTCATACTCATCCTCCAGTGTTTGTTGTCAATCGTCAGATCGTTCCATTACTTCTTCGTCTTTGTGTTTTTCGATATAGGCATAGGCATTGTGGTTATGGATTGACTCAAAATTTTCGGATTCCACGGCAAACCACGTAATGTTGGGATCGGCATTCAGCTTCTGGGCGATGTCTCGAACAATATCCTCCACAAACATGGGATTGTTGTAGGCTTTTTCCGTGACATACTTCTCATCTTCCCTTTTGAGCACGGAATAGACATCGACACTGGCCGATTCCTCCACCATCTTGATGAGATCCTCTATCCACACGAATTTCTTGAACCGCACCTGAAGCCTTACCTCACCGCGCTGGTTATGGGCCCCAAAATCGCTGATCTCTTTGGAACAGGGGCACAGGGTCGAGATCGGCACATTGATAATGATCACCATGTCGCTGCACTGATTCAGGAAACCCTTCAAGGTGCACTTGTATTCCATCAGACCCTGGCTGCCGCTCACGGGAGCCGCCTTATTGATAAAGTATGGAAAAGTAATTTCCATATGGGCGCTTTCCGCGTTCAGACGGGCTTTCATTTCCTCCAGAATCGCCGAGAAATTTTGAAGGGAGATCCGACGGCTATGTTCATTGAGGATCTCCACAAAGCGGCTCATATGGGTCCCCTTGTAATAGCGGGGCAGGTTGACGTACATGTTGATCTTGGCCACTGTCTGCTGTTTCCCCATATTCTTATCACGCACCGTGATGGGATAGCGAATGCCCTTCACCCCGACCTGATCGATGTCTATGTTGCGATGATCCTTATGGTTTTGAACGTCTTCCATGCTGTCCTCTGAAAGAAAAAGTCTAAACTTGATATTATGTCCCAACCCCAAAAATAAAGTCAATAAAAACTCGGCTTCGCGGACCGGAATACCTGATTAGGGCCTTCTCCGTCCGCCCGGCCTGAAGGCCTTCAACACCAAAGATCGGGGTATTGCAAAATGGCTTTTTATATCTTGATTTTATCAGGGGAAAGGGCTATTTTTATGGGTCAATTGTATGATATGAAGTGGGAGTGCCGGAGGGTCTAGCCCCTTCGTCATCGACCAAACAACGGTCCCGGTTTTCCTACCTTATCCTTTCGTCTTATGTCGGGGCGTGGCGCAGTCTGGTAGCGCACCTGCTTTGGGAGCA
>CAYNYM010000322.1:0-4700 GCA_964401325.1 uncultured Desulfobacteraceae bacterium
GTCTTCCCTCGAGATTCCCATGAGGTCCTGACGCACATACGTTACATAGTCTTCGACGGTATTCTCGCCATCTTTGACACCCACATACTGGTTGATAGCGGAAAGCCCCATGGCCACGGCGCCGCTTCTATCCGTTGCGGCCTTATCCACCATCACCACCTTCAGTCCATTCTTCTTGGCCCAGTAAGATGCCTCGGTGGCCGCGCCGCATGCTCCAAACCCTCCCCCAACGATGAGGAGATCGGTGTTAACTTCTACAGTTTCGAAATTTGCCATATCTCTAAACCTCCTTCGTTAATTTGTTGTGGGAACGGCATCAAGTCCCAGCGATTCAGGTTCGGTCGCCAGGGCCTGGCTGTTCAGATCATCGTGGGTGGCAAAACCGCCCAATGGATCCGCGGATCCTTCGGGTGTCGTCCGGGTGGGAAACTTGAATCTCTTGATGGAACCGTCCCGGAATTTGACCGTCCACATAATGTCTTCAGAACCCCGCAAAGGTGTGGCGCTGGATCCCATAGGCACGAAATCCGAATAGCCGCGCACATCCATGGCCTGTTGGGGACACAGCTTGACGCAGCACATGCATTCCCAGCACATCTGAGGATCCCGATTATAGGCTTTCATCCTCTCCTTATCCAGGACCATCAGGTCATTGGGGCAGATATACATGCACGCCGTCTTGTCCTGACCCTTGCAGCCGTCGCATTTTTCCGCGATCACATAACTTGGCATTACTACACCTCCTAGATTATCGGTTAAATTAAATTCAGGCGTTGTGTCGAAAAACTGACTGGTTTCTTCCTTGCACCCCCTTTCTTTGTTAAAGATATTGTCCACAATCAAAAATCCAAACCCGAACCACACCAATGTTCTATCATCTGCGAATGGTAAAGTGTCCCTCGTCGAGGCCTATTTGACATCCCCGGTGGCCGCCCCGTGGAGTTTGATCTCAACTTTTTCATCGAGGTTCTGGTAGTAATCCTGAAGGATAGCCACCACCTCCGGCCGGGAGAATTCCGCAGGAAGTTTACCGCCCTCGGAGAGCGTCTTCCTCACCATGGTACCCGAAAGCAGCAGTCTGTCATCTTTTCCATGAGGGCAACTCCTCATGGAGGCCATACCGCCGCATTTATAACAATGAAAGGTCCAGTCGATATTCAGATTCTGGCATTTGAGAGCGCCCTTCGGGATCTCGTCAAATATCTTCTGGGCGTCGAAAGGTCCGTAATAATCACCCACACCGGCATGATCGCGTCCGATAATCATGTGGCTGCAACCGTAATTCTGTCGGAACAAGGCATGCAGCAAGGCCTCCCTGGGGCCGGCATATCGCATCTCCATGGGGTACCCCCCCTGGACCACTGTGCCTTCCACAAAGTAGTTGTCCACCAGGGCCTGAATCGCCTTCACCCGGACATCAGCAGGAATATCCCCGGCCTTCAATTTTCCTATGAGCTGGTGGATATACACACCGTCCATGATTTCCACGGCAATTTTTGCAAGAAACTCGTGGGAGCGATGCATGGGATTTCGCAACTGAAGTGCTGCAACGCGCTTCCAGCCCAGGTCCTCAAAGATCTTTCGGGATTCTGCCGGACGCTGATAGAGGCCCTTGAATTGCTCGGGATAATAACTCTCGCTCAACACTTTCACGGGCCCCGCGAGATTATATTTACCCTGATTCATCACCTTTTCCACGCCCGGATGCTCCATGTCTGAAGTGGTAAAGACGGCCTTGCATTCGTGCTCTTTGTCAATGGTGTACTTTTCGCTCACCTGCATGGTCCCGACCGTCGTTCCGGTCTCATCGTCAATCAGGGCCAGTTCGTCACCTTCTTTCACTTCTTCATCGTCCGTTGAAAGCGTGATCGGAATCGGCCAGAAGGTGCCGTCTACCATCAGAAACTTGTCACAGACTCCCTGCCAGTCTGCTTTCTTCATAAAACCATTCAGAGGTGTAAACGCCCCGATTCCCAGCATAATAAGATCAGAGGTTTCCCTTGATGTCATTTTGATTTGTTTTAAATTCTTGGCCCTTTCGATCTCGGCATGGAGCTCACTTCCCTCCATCAATAAAGGCATGAGCTTTTCTTCTTTTCCGTGCGGCACAATAAGGTCTGACATAAGACACCCTCCTTTTAAATTCCATTTTTTTGGCTCGCATGAACCCCATATTCAGCAGGCCGTTATCAATCAGTCGTTGCCATGTGACAACAAACGCGACTTACATTCACCCGTACAGGGCACATCACAGGCCTTGGGGATCACCTCAGCGCAAGAGACCCTGAAACCCTGCTCGAAAGCTTTCCACTGCCTGCCTCTATTCGCGTTTGCGAGAAGTCTGCAAAAGCAATAAGGTGAACCGTCTTTGTCAATCCGTAATCTTGCCGCAAGAGGCTGATAAATAGAACAATAGTTCGATCTGTCGCCTCAGGCAGCCTGAAATGATGCATGAACCGAATACGATTCTTTGAGCGAAAAGGGCTGTGCCGGTTTGCGAATGCAGAGTATAACCTCGCATACCTGGAGGACATTACTGCGACGATACGCTTATGTCTTATCTGGCAAGGTTAGTCTTCTGACATCGTAATATACTTTGGGCTGTTAAAAAAAACTGAAAGAGAATGAGAGTTTACGAACGCAGTTTCTGAGGAATTCACAACCTATGGATGATGTGCATTAATACAACCCGAAGGACTGGTAAATATATCTCTTTTCTTCAAGTAGTCAAGAAAAATACGCATTGATTCTTGGAACACCGATGCATTCAGTTTTCGGGGCACTTTTATTGTTGTTTGGGAACTCGGCTCTGCGCCGTCACCGTATTTTTCTTCTTAGAGATATGATCAAGGATGTCCCTCAAGGCCGTTTTATTCACTGGCTTCGACATATAGTAAACGATGCCGAGCGTACGAATTTCTTTCTCCATTTCATCCGTGCTGTGATCCGTCATCGTGACGACGCCGATATCAGGCCTCAAGTGTTTAAGTCTTCCTATCAGTTCCTTCGTCGGCAGATCGGGAAGAGAAATGTCAAGTAAAACCAGATCAAAGGCCAAACGCTTCACTTGTTCTATCGTGTCTTGCGCTGTGCCGGATGCCGCCACATCATATCCCCACCCCTCGATGAGTTCGACGGTTGACGATCTGAGAAAAGCATCTCTTTCAACGACCAAAACATTCATTTCCCCTTTATCCCTTTCGGCGAAGATCGCGGGTTGTTCAATACCGTGTTAATAGGCAATAAACATGCCATTGGATATTCAAACCAACTAACTCATCGAATATATATGGGATTTTAAACGCCAGGGGGATACTAATGAAGAGGGGATTGGAGGTGATATCGGGCATAAACGCCCTACAGAACTTCGCATCAGGCTTATAACAAATCAATTTTATTATCTTTTTTTATTTCGGGCGATATCACCTGAATTATGGTTGAATTAGCCCGATCTTTTTCATCTTAATGTAGAGTGTCTTGGGATCGATGTTCAGAGAGGCAGCGGCCTTGCCCCTATGCCAGTGATTTTGATTCAGTGCGGTCAGGATGACACGCTTTTCAAAACCTTCCCTGGCCTGCCGAAGATCGTTGACTTTCTCTCCGAAATCCTCATCAACACGATTGTCCGATCGGTCCGTTTTGCCGGTCACCGTCAGAAAATCGAAATTACCCACTGCAAGGTATCTTTGAACCACGCTCTGCAACTCACGGACGTTTCCGGGCCAATCATAGTGATAGAGAATTTCCGCAATTTTTCCAGGTATATTGCGCCCGTTGCCCTCTCTCCCGTAAATTCGCAGAAAATGCTCCACAAGCAGGGGAATGTCCTCTTTTTTGTCCCTGAGCGGCGGCAGAACAATAGGGATAACACTGATCCGATAATAGAAATCTTCCCGAATGAACCCCTGTCCAACGAGGCCCTGGAAATCCCGGTTCGTTGCGGATATGATGCGCAAATCAGATTTTCGAACAAAGGTGTCGCCCACCGGTGTATATTCACCGACTTCCAAAGCCCGAAGGAGTTTCACCTGAATATTCATACTAAGTTCCCCCACTTCATCAAGAAATAGGGTGCCGCCGCTTGCGGTGTGCAAATAGCCGTTCTTATCAATATGGGCCCCCGTGAACGCCCCCTTACGGTGGCCGAAAAATTCACTTTCAACAAGGGTTTCAGGAATAGCCCCGCAATTGACCGGGACAAAGCCCTTCTCGGCCCGGTTACTCATATGATGGATGGCCCGGGCCACCAGTTCCTTGCCCGTCCCCGACTCGCCCAAAATAATGACATTGGCCTGAGACCCTGCGGCCTTAAGGATGAGTTCATAGACTTCCTGCATGGGGCGGCTTTTGCCGATAATGTCACCGAAACGGTAGCGTTCCCTGATGGACGACTTCAGCTTGATGTTCTCCCTGCGAAGATGTTCGGCCACTTCCTGCACGGATTCCTGGTGCAGCATATCTTCCGTGACATCGCGCATGGTGGCGAGAATCGCAGGTTTTGACTTCAAACGAATGACGCTTCTATTGGTTGACACCCAAAACTTACAATTGTCTTTTGTCACACAAATCCCGCGCACCAAGTTCTCCAGGGTGCCGTCCTGTTCCGACGGATCGAAAACCCTTCTGAAGAGTTCACGGAAATCTTCGTCAAAGAGTTGGACGACATCCATGTTGGACAAGTCCTGGGATCCCTGATACCC
>CAYNYM010000323.1:0-4691 GCA_964401325.1 uncultured Desulfobacteraceae bacterium
AAAAGCGTTGCCTGCCAATTGTCAGGTTGATTATCGTTTTTACCTGAGAAAGAAAGACGATTTTTTCCCGACCGCCGGGGTCCATGACATGTTGATTTTTCTCATAGTAAACCAGTCCAATGGGGGCCTTGACGGGCCACTGAGATCCGTATTCCTGCAGGTAGGAAAGGGAAAGCTCTTGGAGCACCAGCCCGCCAAGGATGTAATACCTGGGAGGCGTATCGACCACATAGGGGGGAACGAGGAAGTCTTCTGCCGGCATTTCTTCTGGAACGATTTCTATCTCCCGGATTTTTCCGTCCCGAAAAACTTTGACATTGATTCCATCCCCGGCGTAAAAGACGCAGCGAATCAGGTGGGGCAAGGCAATTTTTCCGTACCTGGCGTGCCGGTAGCTGCCGTGACGGTCAACGGCGTATCCGGCCATTTCGGTGATAATATCCCCGTTTTTTATCCCGGCTTTCTCACCGGCACCGCCTCCGGCGAGTTCCTGGACATAGACGCCCTCAATATCATCGGGGATCCGGGCATAGCGGCGCAACTGGGGATCGGCCGTGGATACGACCCTGACCCCCAACCTTGGGAATCCTCTATATTGCCCATTGGAAGCTTCTTTGATGAAATGTGCGATAATCGGGGCCGACAAGACATCCAGAGTCTGTGCCTTGGCGTCATACCCCGTGAGAAGTCCGGCCAGTTTCCCTCCCTTGAGTGCCGGAAGGGTTAAATTTTTGAACCGATACTGCAGGGATCCGTTCAGCCGATAGGTCAGGAAAAAACTCCCGAATGGTTGACGAATCAGTTCGATGGAGGTGATGGGGCTTTCGCTCGGCGCAATACCACCGTTGGGCTTGACTTGCAGAATGGTCAGATGATCACCCGTTACGGCATCCATTGTCAGTTCGAGGGGCCGCATGTCTGAGAGAAAACCCGGATCTTTTGCCCTCAGCAGGGCCAGATTCGCCTCGTAATCGACCACTTCCACCTCGGCGCGACCTTTTTGTCCCGTATCCGGTTTTTCCAACTCCACGTATCTGTGATTGGCAATCATTTGAGCGGTCACCAGCACGCGAGGACCCTCAATAATCACACCGATGGCCGTATGGGTCGAGGGTGAGCCCTGATCCCAGGGGCGATGAAAATTGTATCCCTGACCGGCCACATTAACTCGAATCAGGGACCCGATGCGCGGGTCCGAAGTATTCTTGAAGGATCGGACGGCATTCACCCCACTACAGCCCTCGAGCACAAGGCACAGGGCCACAAAGAACAGGACCAGGATTTTTTCTTTCCGCATATCAGTCAATTCTCCATTCTAGAATGATATTTCATGCCCTGCTTTTTTTGACACGACAAATGGGCGTCTATTTACGACCCTCTGTTCTCCTGCGTTCCCTTGGGGCTCCCGCCAATCCTCGGGCACGAGGGAATCCCCCAGGTACTCTTCCCTCAGGACGCCATATCTATCAAGAATACGTCTCTTCGCCTCTTCCACAGCTTCTCGCTCCAGAACCAGAGGGCGGCCTTTTCCCAGCAGTCGAATCACATACCATTCCGATGTTTCCTTAAAGGCCTCGAAGACATCTTCCAGCGTCCTGATTTTTTTCCCGTTTATTTCACAGACGATGGAATGCACGAAAGGCTGCAAGTAGACATTGATAGGATCGGGAAGGATTTTGCTCAATACGATCATCTCCGGTGTTTCAAGGTACAATTCATTATCGAGATAATAGGTGAAATGATAGAGGACGTCGATGTCCATCAATTTGGTTTCCTTGATAAAGACCCGTGAAAGGGGTTGGAAGACCAGACCCCCGAAAACCACATACCGTGGATGCACGTCATGGTGCCAGGCCTGCATGAGAAAAGGCCAGGGCGAACTCAGGGTAACCCTGACTTCCCGTTTTTCACTTTGCCGCAGAATCTTCAGCCGAACGGGATCTCCCTTGAATTTACGCTCCACGACTTCCGCCATGTGGAGTCTTTCTCCGTCCATCTGCACATACCCGTCACTGAAAATAGGAAGGCCGTCAATTGCGAGCAAAATATCCCCGACCTCCAGGATATCCCTGCAGGGCCCGGCGCTGTGCACCTGGGTCACCACGACACCATAGTCCTCCGGGCCCAGGCCCACGGCACGGCGATAGGCGCCGTTTAGGAGGGGGAAATATTTGATTCCCAAGTCGACATACCGGTCATATCGGCCGTCTTCCACATCTCTCAAAAATCGATCGATCACCGGTACGGGTATCATGTATCCCACATTCTGGGCCACATCCCCCCGGTAGCCCTGAAACGCCACCCCAACCACCGCGCCTTCCTGAAACACGGGACCGCCGCTGTTCCCGGGATTAATGGCCGCATCGATCTGAATGGCAAGGTGCTGGTCCAGCATGGAATGGGAGTAGACCTGGTAATCGACTCGGGACACAACCCCCCTCGTGACAGACAGCCTGCGCCCACCGATAGGGTATCCCAGCACGGCCACGACGGAATTCAGGTTGGGGACACCCCCGATGGACACCGGAACGGTGTCCTTAAAAAAGGCCCGGTCCGGCACTTCAAGCATGGCCAGGTCACAATCATGAGCAATGAATCGGACCCTGGCCTCGTATTTTCTGGCATCCCCTTCCTTCTCAACGGCAATAAACCGGGCGTTGCTGGCGATATGTGCGTTGGAGAGTATACGATTGCCGGAAACAATAAAACCGGTCCCTGTCTTTCGATCCATTCGGCCGGGATTCCAGGGCACGGCATAATCCGGAATCTGAGCGATAACCGTAATCTTGACAACCCCCTTCCGAATCCGGGAAATATCATCTGTGGCCCCCCTGCCTTCAGGGGGCAGGACCAGCCAGAGGCCCGTTGAAAGGAGAAACCACAAGAACCAGCGTTTGATCATTTTCTTGATGATGGGTCTCTTCACTTCTTGGATCATTGGGTACTCCTTTTTCATGGACGCACAGGCCCGAAGTCTCTTCTCCCAGTGGGGAATGATCTGCAAGGCAGGACGGCATTAATCCGTTCTCGGCTTACGATTCCTTCCCTGAGCACCAGAGGCGGATCAACCGTCAAATCCAGGACCGTGGACCCCCGGCCTCCTGCCGTCTTCCCTCCGTCCAGAATCAGATCGACCTTTCCACCGAGGGATTTCAGAACGTCTTCCGGGCGATTGCAGGGGGGGGCTCCCGAAACATTGGCGCTGGTTCCGGTAATCGCCGTCCCGGCCGCCCGGGCCAGACCGGTGGCAATGGGATGACCGGAAAGACGGACACCTATTTTTCCCGTATCGGCCGTGAGCAGGGAAGAGACCCGTAAAGCGGCATCGAGGACCAGAGTCAGACACCCGGGCCAGAATTGATCCATGAGTCGAAAGGCTGTTTCGGGGACATGGGTCACATAGGCTTGCAGGGTCTCGATACAGGGAATCAGGATGAGAATCGGGTGGTCATCCCGTCTCTCCTTGATTCCAATAAGGTGATGAATGGCCCGCTCATCCGTGACATTGACCCCAAGACCGTAAAAGGTCTCCGTCGGAAAGGCCACGGTCCCGCCGGAACGAATGACCTCTCCCGCCTTCCCAAGCCCTTCCTCTATGCCCCGGGGCTTTTTGACCGGACATATCATGTCCCTTTCTTTCACGGATTCCAGACCTCCGTGGTCTCCCCGGCCTTGCGCGTGAGGTTCTCCCGATAGACCTTGAGTCTTTCAGCAATGGGGCCGTCCTTGAGAGCCAGGATCTCGGTAGCGAGAACCGCTGCATTCTTTGCTCCCCCCGCCCCGATAGAAACAGTCGCCACAGGGATCCCCGGAGGCATCTGCACCGTTGAGAGCAGGGAATCCATGCCCTTCAGGGGCGAAGAATCAATCGGGACTCCGATGACCGGCAGGTTCGTGTGCGCCGCGATGAACCCCGCAAGATGGGCGGCCCATCCGGCCCCGGCAATGATGACCTGGAGACCGCGTTTCTCTGCGCTTTCTGCAAAACGCCGCGTATCCTCCGGCGTTCGATGGGCCGAAAGGACTCTCATTTCATAGGGAACCCCGAGTTCCTCAAGCAATGCTGAACATTTTCCCATCACATCCTGATCTGATTTGCTTCCCATAATGACACCAACCAAAGGTTTTGCGTCAGACATTCCACACTCTCCCTTTTATCCGGATCTAAAGTTTTAAAAAGAGATTGCTCTGCCCCATCCATACCTGGATGCGTTCCAAAAACCTAAAATAATACCCCTTTGGGATTAAGCCAAAGAACCGGGCATGCTGAAACCGGATTTATCACTGTCCCGCCTTCACCATTCCGATAAGTGGGTAGACCGTCATACCGGCGAGCCACGCAATGTCCTCGGCTGAAAAAAGCCGGGAGATGTTTTTGTCAAAAAGGATATTTCCTTCAGGAGAAAACTCGTCATCTCCCCTCCAGAGGATCAAGGCCAGGCGGACAAGCGGCAGGGGCCTGATCACCACCGAGACATCTCCATGATCGAAAGGCTCGGCCCCAAAGGCACGGGAGGCCAATTCTTCAATCAACTCGGGCTGTTCTCCAAAACCTTGAACAAGGGGATTCTTGGCCCTTCTCAGGAACGCGTCAAGATAAAACCTCCCATCGGGAATCTCCTGATAGGCAATCCACTCGCCGGTCAAGGGTGCCCCCCTTGAGGCCCATGCCCCTGAAAGATAGTGCACGA
>CAYNYM010000324.1:0-4676 GCA_964401325.1 uncultured Desulfobacteraceae bacterium
AAAAAACTTGATTCAATTCAAGGTGATCATGCCTTAGTTGATGAGGTGGTTGGTTTTCTCTGAAAACAAATAAAGCTTATGAAGGTTGAGTTGATCACCTGAGGTGAATTCAGGGACGAACATGCGGATAAGGGTATTAAGGTGATGGCGGAAGGTCGTCTTTTGCGCCACAGGGAGATGTCAATGAAGGATTTTGCGAATTTCGGGCTTGGGTGTGAACCTTCTGAAAGGAGGTAATTGGGGACTTTTCAAGGAGTAGCGTTTGCATGGCTGATTGCAGGGGAGTCAATGGGAAGTATGAAAAAGCGTTATAGAGAGAATGAAATTTATGAATTGGACTTTGATAATCCGTGAAGCGTAGTATTGTCCAAGAGAAAATTGTAGATTTTTGAGGGAAGTCTTTGAATCGAGGCAAGGAGGAAATGGGTCCTCGCTAGAAGTCTCAAGAATGGAATCCAAAACCTTAGAAAGGGGAAACAACATGGCAAAACCGAAGTGTATTTATTGTTTTCAATTTGATGAAGTCAGGACTGACCATTTGTCCGTATACGGATACCACAGACGTCAGCGATACCTTGAGGAAATCGCAAAGGACGGGGTCGTTTTCGACATGGCCATCGCGCCGGGTTCCTATACGGGCGCTGTGACACCTGCCGTGTGGACGGGATGCTACGGTTCAAAGTCCGGCGTACGCGATCCCTATATGTATGTGACAGCTACACTGATTCAGGAATTCATCCAGAAGGAAATCGGCTGGAAAACAATGGGTTGCATGAGCCAGAGCGTCGCAGGTTCCGGCATCGGTATGGACAATGGCTTTGATACCTTTATCGAGCCGACGGACCCCAATGCCCCGGATACGTGGGGTGACGGAGTCGAGCACTGGGAAGACCTTGGCGTGCACGTTGATGAACGATTCCATGCAAAGCCGGTTGGCAAGGATTACCGGGAAGACAATAAAAAATTCATCCGGGAAAACACAGAGGGTAATTTCTACCTTTACAACCAGTTGTATGAGACCCACACCGGATCAGAGGATTTTATGGTCAAATCCGGGAGAGTCAAAGAAGGGGAAATGGCCGAGGATGCCTACTACGATGCCAAGATCAAATGGGGTGACGAGAATGTGATCGGCGGCGTGATCGAAGAGCTGAAAGCGGCCGGTCTCTATGACGACGCGATGATCGTGATCATCAGCGACCACGGCACGACCACCAGGGCGCATTGCTGGCCCATGGGAGATTATATCTATGAGCCTCTGGATGTCGGCGATCTGACCAACACCCACTCCAGCCTCTACGATGTGGATGTGCATGTGCCGTTGATCATCAAGTATCCCGGTATGCCGGAAGAAGCCAAAGGCAAGACCATCAAAGGCCAGGTGAGAACCATCGACATCCCCGCAACCATACTGGATGTCATGGGTGTGCCGAAGGACAAATGGCCGGAAATGGACGGTGAGAGCCTGGTTCCCTGCATCGAAAAACTCGAAGGACACGGACACCGGACCTATTGCGAGACCGTATGGTCAGCATACGGCATGGGTGCACGGCAGGCCCTGCGAGAAAACAACTGGAAATACATCCGGTATATGTCCTGCATGTATGAAGAATTCTTCGACCTTCAGAAGGACCCCAAGGAGCAAGTTAACCTGATCGATAGCATGAAAAATCATGCCCCAAGATGGTTGAAGGAAATGCGCGAAGAGTGTAATGACCATTACAGAGCCGAGGCCAGAGGCATTGAGCGTCGTGAAATGCCTAAGGAAGAGCAGGAGGCCTTGAAGGCCCGCTTGAAGGCACTGGGCTACATTACGGAATAGAGTCCGGGTAAGTCGGGGAGGGCGGCTTTTGTGCGCCCTCCCGCTTTTTTTCAAATGGGCTCGTACGGAGGTATCACACAGTGAGAAACGTGATTCTACTCACAATCGATGCATGTCGAAAAGACGGGTTGGGCTGTTATAGTGGAAACAATCTGACCCCTTTTATTGACTCCATACAGGATCGCTGCATTCGTTTCAACAACGACTATTCCGGAGGACCTTACACACAAGCAGGTTTTCCGGCCATTTTGTCTTCTTCTTATTATCTGGATTTCGGCAGGATTAAGGGGACGTGTCCGCCCGGGCGTGTGCTGATTTCGGAAGTCTTAAAGAGGCAGGGCATCAAGTCGGCGGGATTTCACTCAAACGCGTATTTGGCATCGTTTTTCGGTTGGAACCGCGGTTGGGACGTTTACTATGATTCCATGGAAGCTCAGGTGACCGACAAAAGACCTTATATCTCCGCGTGGGATATAAACAAGAAGAGTGCCGAATGGCTGCGAAACTACAAAGAAGAGAAGCCTTTTTTCTTGTGGGTTCATTATATGGACGTCCACGAACCCTATATTGCAGCGGACAAGTATGTAAAGGCGGTTGATCCAAATCTGAACATAACGGAAGACGAACAGTTTGCGCTGTTCAAGGACGTCATCCTCAAGCGCGATGTCTCGAACCTGGAGAATGTTGAGACGTTGCGTAAGCTCTATTTGGCAAAGGCAAATGAAGTGGATGCGGCGACCGAAGAATTTTTCGGTATTCTCAAGGAAACCGGGCATGAAGACGATATCGTGATCATCACCGCCGACCACGGAGACGAGTTTAATGAGCACGGTGGATTGAGCCATGATGGGAAGATGTTTGACGAATTGGTCAAGGTTCCTTTAATCATCTATGATCCTTCACTGGATAAAGGTGTCGTTTCCGACACCATCGCCAGCAACGTGGATATCCCTCCCACGATCACACATATCTTTGGTGTCGAACCTGATGAGACTTGGGATGGTCGATCTTTGCTTCCTCTTGAAAAATATGCACGAAAGGGCGCATTTGCAGAGTCCGTCGATAAGCAAGGACCCCATGAAAAGGGCGATGAACCGGAAGTGCAGATGTACCGGGAAGGAAATTTGAAGATTATCTACCGTGAAGGTGACGATGAATGGCAGGTCTATGACCTGGAAAAAGATCCAAAAGAAGAAGAGAATATATTCGGCAAGAATACGACCACGGAATATTTGATGAAGCAGGTGATTCCGCGGGTCGGGCGTTATAACAAAAAGTAGTTTAAACAAGGAGTGGGAATATGGCAAAGATAGAGAAGCTTAGTGATGCCAGGGTAAAGGAACTGAAAACCTACATCCACATCGCCAGCAACGTCGTCAGAGAGGCTTACAGGCAATTCGACCCGGAAGATATCCGTCTGGTATGGTCGGGAAACAAAGACAGCACACTGACTTGTTGGATTTGGGTCGAAACATGTAAAAAATATGGGTACAAGATGCCCAAAGCCGTGACCATCGAAGAAGGCGATTCCTTTGAAGAGGTTGAGGAATTTCTGAAAAAGATGAGCAAGGAATGGGGCATCGAACTGGATGTGGCCAGTAACACGGACGTGCTGAAGGCCTGTAACCATACGCTTAATACCGATGTCGTGGTCAAGGATCTGTGCGAGCGCAACCAGCAGGAGATCGCGAGGATCGGGTTTGGCGAGGTAGAGAAGTTTCCCTTTGAGCCGGAATCATTCATTGGAAACCATCTGATGAAGTCGGTTGCATTGAACATGTATTTGGAAGAAAACAAGAAAAGCATCATTGTTCAGGGATTGCGATGGGATGAACAACCGGTCAGAGAGGATGATCCCTACTTTGAGGTGACCGAAGCGCAGGAACTGCAGATGTCACAAACTCGAATTCGTCCCATTCTGCATATCGACGAGCGGGCCCTCTGGGACATCTACCATCACTGGAAAATTCCCTTTGTTTCCCTGTATGAAGAGGGATACCGGTCACTGGGCGTCAAGTCAACCACGACCAAAATGGCCGATATTCCGGCCTGGGAACAGGACCTTGAAAACACCATTGAAAGGGCCGGGCGGCGCCAGGACAAAGAGGCGGCAATGGCCAGACTGCGTGCCCTGGGCTATATGTAATTTCAACTTATAGCATTTTTCCTCAATTTGGTTAGAAGATGCAGTCGATAAGACAGAGAAGGGAGAGTATTGACCTTCGGTCTTATCGGCTGCTTAAAAAATATCCTCGACATTTCAGCGGTTATTTTGATGCACTCGTAAAAAGTCAAACTTTTGTCATTTTGGCCGGTCCAACCAACCGAGATGATTAGGTAGGACCTACAATTTTTGACTTTTTACGAGTCCGTCAATTTTTGGCTTCTTTCCGCTCCTATACGGGGACCTAAGGGGGGCCAAACTCTTCTATAACGCCTTTTATCCAACCGCTCAAAAGAGCAAAGAAGATCTGCAAAATCCAACCGACTTTTGTTCGAAAAAGAGACATTGTTCGCAGGAGTGTCAATTCTTTTGCGTCCGGCGTCTTTCTTATCGGCCAGCAAATCGTTTAGACCGTGGACCGGTCAGGCAAATTTTTGCGGGTCGCAGCGGCCTGTGGGAAAATTGTTAAGCCGAAAGTTTTTTGCATGAAACCGTTATTTTGAAATTCTAATATGAAAAGACTAAAGCTGATTGAAAACTACTGCAGAAATACTCTGCGGGGGTTTTAAATATTTACTTGATTTCGGGGAGAAGAGCATGGGGCATGATATTTCTAATGAGGCAGAACCGAGCGGGAGCATTTGGACGAGCAGTCCGGGATATAAACCCGTATTGATGTTAATCGCCTTG
>CAYNYM010000325.1:0-4675 GCA_964401325.1 uncultured Desulfobacteraceae bacterium
GTATTAGAATGAAAACAAAAAAAGAAATGATAAGTGGTGAAAGTTATCCAATCAACCAGCCCGGGCGAATCCAGGCCGACCGCCGAAAGGCTCATAATTTTGCTCTCTTCACCCATTTTGCATCTCTCTATTTTTCATCATAAAAGACAAAGACCTCTTCACTGTAATATCGGCCGTCGATCACCTGACCGGGGCCGAAACGCATCAGTTTCTTTGCTTTGAGGAATGCTTCGAATCGCAGGTTGATTTTTTTTAGCGAAAGATTTTCCTTGAACCAGGTTGTGGGCACGTTGACGTTCAAGGGCCGGGCCGGGATGCAGTGACGTGTTGATTTGGGTGCAAACAATTTTCCCTTTTTTGCGGCATCGACGACCATGTCTTTGGTCATTTGAGGGGTCCAGATAACCATCTCGTCATCCTTCAGGGTCTCATGAAATGCATCCTCCTTGACATGCTGACAGGGAATGAATCCGCATTCTCCATCCTGCCCGGCCAGCCTTTCCTGGATTTTTTCCAAAAAGGCGTAGGCCTCTACCGCATCGTCAACCTGATCTTCCGGCAAGGAAATGAAGGCGTACGCATCTCGGCGTTGTATACCGCAAGCAAGGCGATTGCGACAAAGCAGATCGCTCAAAGTTTTTTTGTCCTTCACTTCTTGGAAATGCCCCCCGACCCCCTCAATCATTTCCCTGACCCTGTCCATGCCCGTGACGCCCGACAGGAGTCTGAACCAATAGCTCAATTCGGCCTTTTCGTGGAAATAGTCAATTTTGCAAACCGGAATATACCTGAATTTGAGTTGTCTGAATACCTGTGCCCGATGATTTCCGTCCAGGACGATATGGTTTTCGTCCACTATAATAGGGTTCTGAAGATTGGCCCAGTTTTTGAATTCAAGAAGCAATTCATGTGCCAGATCGGGAAGGATTTTTTCATGGAGCAACAGGGACCGGACCGGGACCACTTGGAGGTTTAGTTCAAGGCTTTCTGTCTTGATGTTGAACATTTTTTTACGATGATGGCGCCGGTTTTTGGGTTATTAAGAATTCAGGCCGCAAAACGCAATATCCTTATTCGGGAGTAAGTCGTTCCGGCCGGTGAGAAGCGGCGGAGAAACATGCGAGGTAGAGGGGGGCTGCCGCCGGGGGTAGTGGGTTAATCGGTCATTAGAATAATGTCAGTACTGAGGAAATGCAAAGAAAAATTTGTAAAAATAGACAATATCCGTAAAGTGGAAATGGAAATCAGAAGAAAAAGTGAGGTCTTGAAGACTCTGACTCCCGGGGGAAAACGGAGCTTTCGGCTCGGGTATGGGCGCCGGCCCCCTTCCGGGGCGCCCACTAACCCCGCCGCCTCATTTGCAGATGATGCCTCCTTGGGCGATCAGGGGGCAATCCTGCGTTGACCCTGTCGTTGGATTGACCTATACTTCGTTACTCAGGGTCGAAGCCCTTGAGACGAAGCCCCGATTTGGCCTTTTATCGCAGCGAGAAGGGTGTATTGTTCTGTTTTTCACCACGAAGTTCACAAAGGGCGCGAAGAAAGTGACAGAAAAAGAATCTGATGCTGCAACTTCAGGCGTATTTCATGGGGTGGATGTGTCGTTCATTGATAGACAAAAATAGCCCGCGGCAACTGTGTGTGAATGCTGAGCTGAAACTGAAAACCTTAATGCGATAGGGAGTGCCCATGAAGAGACGAGGTGGTGGTTCGGTGGCTTTGATGGCGAGTTGTGCGGCGATATTCTGGCCCGGTGCCTTTATTTTCGGTTTTCCGGGTGTCATGAGTGAACACTGGCAGCAGGTCTTTGATGTGGGTCGAGGCTCGATCGGGCAGTGTCTTTTCTTTGTGCTGGCGGGTGTGGGCTTTTTCATGTACCTGACCGGCAGGTGGCAGGAACGGATCGGCCCGGGGTTGGTCACAGCCCTGGGCGGCGTGCTCTGCGGGGCCAGCGCCCTGCTGGTCGGGCATGCCTCGGGCATCCATATGGTCTATCTGTGGGCCTTTTTGGTGGGAACCTCGTCGGCCTTTATCTATATCCCCGCCCTGACCGTCGTGCAGCGCTGGTACCCCCTGCGGCGCGGACTGGTCTCGGGTCTTGTCAACATGGTCTTCGGCCTCTCGGCCGCCGTGATGTCCCCCCTTTTCGGGTACCTGCTGACGCGCCTGGGCTATGCCTCCACGACCCTTCTCACAGGCCTTGTGGCCCTGGTAGTCGGCCTTGTGGCCGCAGGGTTTATCCGTTTTCCCGAAAGGGATGAGGCCTCGGCCCCTGATGCGGATGCTATGGTCCCTCCCACTCCCCGCTCCCTGAATGTCCCCCAGAGCCTCCGGACCGGGAGCTTCTGGTTGCTGTGGCTCACCTGGGCCATGGCAGGGGCCGCAGGCATCGCCATGGTCACCCTTTCCACCTCCTTCGGTGTGTCGAAAGGATTGACCATCCAGAAGGCCGTCCTGATCCTTACGGCCTTTAACCTGACCAACGGCCTGGGACGCCTGATAAGCGGTCATCTTTCCGATATCTTCGGTCGAAATATCACCATGACGGTCTCCTTTGTGGCCGCGGGCCTGGCCTATGTGCTCTTGCCCCATCTCGAGGGCCTTGCCGTGTGGGCGGTCCTGGCCGCCGTGGTGGGCTTTGCCTTCGGGACGCTCTTTGCAGTCTCCGCGCCCCTGGCCACGGATTGCTTCGGCATGACCCATTTCGGGGCGATTTTCGGGCTGGTCTTTACGGCCTACGGTTTTGTGGCAGGGCCCCTGGGACCCTGGCTGAGCGGGCATGTGCTCGACAATACTCAGGGGAACTTTCAGGTTGTCTTTACCTACCTGGGGGTCTTTTTCTTTGCCTCGGCCCTTCTGATCTGGTTTGCCAGACCGCCGAAGGGGGTGGCGGTGGTTTGAAGGTGGGCAGGGGGAGAGACAGGGAATCAGTGATCGAGGTGCGGCCTTATATGTTTATCCCATAAAGATGTGGCAGGTCGATCGGGAAGATACCTGCCGTGCACTCGAGGCATTTGGGACTGCGGAGAGGGCTTGAAGCTTTCCGGGTAATTATCGAAATCTTTGAGCTGGATGCGACTTTTAAATATTGGGCTTATGGGCGATGTCACAACCTGATCCTAAAGAAAAAGGCAGGGTGAATTCACCCTGCCTTGCGTTGAAACTATCAATTTTAAGCTATGACCGACGGCCTCTGGTTGCCCACTTCCTCCTGACCCCCAAAAGCCCGATCAGGCCGGAGCCGAGAAGCAACATCGTTGGGGGCACCGGAACGGGTGCAGGCGTATAGTTATAATAGAGATAGTCATAATCAATGGTTACAGCGGGATAGGGACTCGTGTACCATGTTTTTGTGATCATTCCCACACTGTCAAAGCTAAATCCGCTTAAATTCCAGTAATTGACCCAAGGGTCGGCGGCAGATGTCTTATAATTGAAAGCATAGGAGCTGCTGCCGTCGTATGTGACCTGCAGATAGAGGTCATCGTAATTTCCAATCGTGGTCCACGGGGCTGTGCCGCCACCAGTAGATGTCCCATTACCCCTATCGATTTTCAGCTGAGAATAGTTGGCCCCATAAACCAGACTGTTGGTCAAGCCTCCGGTATCGTATAGAAAAAGGCCCGCGATGAAGGTATGGGTATTTGAGGTCTGTGAAAATTTTGTCTCCAATGTGAAGGCTTCGTTTCCCCCTGAGCGATAAAATCTGGGGGCATTCGTATTGACCCATGTACACAAGTCGTATTGATTATTGCCGGGAATATTCAATCGAAATGCACCTGGCGGGTCCACAATGGAGTAAGTTGGAATTCCAGTGGGGTTCACCACAGTAAGGGCCGATAGATCTTCTCCAGTAGTAAAGTCATAGTACCAGCTGTCCGCCAGGACAGGACTAGAAAAGGTGAATAGTAAGAGACACATCAACAGACAAACAAGACCGATGCTACGTAAACTTTTGATGAACAGAACCGTCATTTGACCACTCCTTCCTTGCACGATAATTGAAAGATATGATTTGGAATACACGTTGAACGCACCAGAAAAATCTACCAATCCTCCTCAACCTCATCAAAATTATAAGAGTTTGACATTAGTTATGCAAGGAGCATACCTGGGGTTATTGAAAAAATCAGCCATTTTTTCAGATGGTTAGATAGGGGTTGTTTCTGTATTTCCCAATATTGTGTAAGAGTGTACTGTTATGTGTGTAAAAAATTGCTACTTTTTGGTACACGAATACACATTGTTGAAATTTTTTTATAGCACGATGTCAGCCTGTGTTTAGGTCTCAACATTCATTCATCAAACCCGAAACCGGATTTTTTATTCCGGAGACCGACACCCACAAAAATGTGGGATTTTCTTCGATAGAATGGCTTTTAACCGAAAAGTCGTCCTGTCCTTTCTCTGAATATCTCCAGGAATCTCGCCCGCAAGGATTCCCGCAACAGGCTTTCTTCGATGAGATTTTCGATGGTGGGTTGGAGTGCCTCTAAATGGCCCATAGCGTTATCAACCTGTTTACCTGAGAGCCCGAAATGCTGTGCCAGGGCGATAAAGTCCTCCTTCGTTACTTTGTTCTTTTTGCCGTTGAGACTCAGGCACATCTCCTCTCTTTCCCCCGGTAGAACCAGTCTTGAGTTGACGATGTCATAGACCGGAGAAAGCCCGTACC
>CAYNYM010000326.1:0-4670 GCA_964401325.1 uncultured Desulfobacteraceae bacterium
GGTGCAAAATTTGGTTTGACCCATAACCTGAGCGGCGGCAATGTGGAACATACAATCGTGACTTACGGCTTGGAGCCGAAGAAGTAAAGGAGAAGGCATATGATAGGTATACCATTCTTGGAAGGTAAATATTCTCCTACTCTGGATCTGTATCCTATAGAGTGCAAAGAATTTAACAGGATCTACTGGTTTTACGACAACCTGAGAGAAGGAAGATTTACTACGACAAAGTGTAAGGCATGCGGAAAAGTCTCTTTTCCTCCGCGCGTTGTTTGTCCCGAGTGTTACTCGGATGATCTTGAAGTTGTCGATCTGCCCACCAAGGGCAAGGTCCTCACCATTGTGGAGAAATGGGGAGGCGTGCCCATTCAATATAAACCACCCATGATCGGTGCCTGGATCGAATTCCCCGAGGGCAGTCCGATCAAGCATTACTTCAGCCTTCTGTACGAATGCGAAAAAGGGCAGGTGAAGGAAGGTGATGAAGTCGAACTCTACGTGTTTGATGTCTCGCCCCATCCCATTGACAAGGGCCGAGAGTCAATCGTGAAAGAGAGAGTTTTCTTTGGTTTTACACCGGTAAAGAAGTAAAAACTATAAGGACTACAGGGTCTTTCGACCTGATGGACCGAAAAATAAGCCCCGGCAGGTTAGCCTTGCCGGGGTTTTTTGATTTTTTTTACACATTTCCGATGGCCATTGTTTTTGGAAATAGGTGCTCATGGCCCCTTTATACTGAAATGGTTTGTAAAGGGCTTTAGCGTTTATGAATTTTTAATCAAGATTGATCCCTTTTTTTGCTGCGATTTTTTTGGCGTGCAGTCTTCCCTGAATATACCTCCCAAGCATCTGCACGGCCCGGTCCGATGAACGAAACACGGTGATACCCTCCTGGTTCACGGCTTCCACAAGGGGATCGAAAAGGGAACCGCCGTCGTGGACCATTATAAGGGGTTTTTCGTAATCTGCGACTACCCTGGAAAGGCGCTTGGGGATGCTGGTATCCGCCCTGAGGTATGCCTTTGGATCCTTTGGGTCGGGTAGGGTTTGCATGAGGGGGGCCAAAGGGACAAGCCCCGCCACCACGGCGTCCACATTGGAATCTTCAAAGAGTGTGCGGAGGTAGGCCTCATAGCCGTCCTCGGTGGTCATGGGTGTCACATCCATAGGGTTTTTGGCGTCTACAAGACCTTCGATTTTGGTTTTTTTCATGATCTGGGCTAATTTTGCTCCAGTCTCCTCCGAAAAAGTGGCCATTTGGAGTTCATAATCCTCTCCCAGGATGTTGTCGGCAAATCCCACGGATTCAAAGCCGGCGTTGCTCATGACGGCAATACGGTTCCCCGGAATGGGTTTGGTCTTGAGTGTCTTGGCCACACGACAGAGGCCCTCAAAGGTGTCGAAGGTGTCGGCGACCATGGCGCCCGCGGCGCGGATACATGCCTCACAGACCATATAGTCGCCCGCGATGGAGGCGGTGTGACCGGATGTGGCGGTCTTGCCCTCGGGTGTGCGACCGGCCTTATAGAAGATGACATCCTTTCCCTGAAGGACCGCTTCACGCACGGCCTTGATAAAGACGAGTCCGTCCAAGGGATTGAACCCTTCCATGTAACAGGCCACGACGGAAATATCCTGGTTGTTGTTGACAAATCTCAGGATGTCCCCGGCGGTCAGGTCGGTCTGATTGCCGATGGAAAAGGCGTAGGCTGGATCGAGAAAGGCCAATCGGCTCATGCGGGTGATCATAAAGGCCCCGCTCTGGCTGATCAGGACAGATTTGCGGGGGTAATCGCCGCGCTGCTTGGGCAGCTTTTCATCAGGCGTGAACACGGTATCATAATGTCCCGGATGGGACAGGACACCCATGCTATTTCCCCCAAGAAACACGGGCCCCCGGTCGGGTCTGAGACGGGCCTGCTGAATTTTGATCCGAATGTTTCGGGCCCTTTCCTCGCTTGCCTTTGTCTCGCCAAGCCCTCCGGGGATGAGGAGAACCGTCTCGGCCAGGTCCTGCTCAATCACCTGATCGATCAGGTCGGGCAACTGATGCGCCGCTACGGCCAGAACCAGGAAATCGAACTTTTCCTTGATGGCGTCCAGGTTCGGCACGGTGGGGATGCCGGCGATGCGATCCGCTTTGGGATGGATCACCTTTATTCGTGAGGGGTAGAATCCATTTCCCAGGATGTTGTCCAATATGATTCTGCCCACATTCGTCTTGGTGGCCGACACCCCCATAATGCCGATGGAGGCCGGGTGAAGGAGCCGGTCGATCTTGTCTATGGGACGGGCGGCCGGATAGGTCTGGGGAAGGGAAAAACGGCACAGGCCGTCCAAGGGCACCATCAGGTAGTCTGTGAAGGCAAAGGGGTTGATTTCCAATTCATCTATCACAAACGGTGCCTTTGTGTTCAGCGGTGAAAAATGGTTTGCAAGGCTGATGAAATAAGTGAAACACTCCAGAAGCTGTTCGTCGGTAACCCTTCTTTTTTGGCCTCGGGTCAGGCCTGCAAGCTTCATGTAAGAGGTCGTGTTTTGGAAAAGCCTAAAAAAGGTCTCGCCGTTCGTCATTCCTGTGGCGGCTGCCACAACGGCCTGTCCTTTCTTGAGTCGCTGGGCATAGAGTTCGGTATCCGTGCCCCCGAGTCCGGCGGTGATAATCATGCCGAACTCACTCGTACGCCTGATGCTGACCAGAAGTTCATTGCCGAACCCTTCTGAGTCCGGCGG
This sequence comes from uncultured Desulfobacteraceae bacterium, assembly GCA_964401325.1. Taxonomy (GTDB): domain Bacteria; phylum Desulfobacterota; class DSM-4660; order Desulfatiglandales; family HGW-15; genus CAYNYM01. The sequence goes on from CAYNYM010000326.1 coordinate 2,734, forward strand.
CATGAACTGGCAGAAAATGGTCCCCCGAATATCCCTCGAAATAGCGGAAGTCAGTGCGTCTTCGGAAAGACCTTTGTAGACCTCGGGGGCGAAAGAGGGGTTTCGATAAATAACATCCCGATACCTCTCCGGTATCTCAGTCATCATCCTGCGGACGGAAGAAAGAATTTTTTTGGCCGACTTGGGAACAATGGCCACTCCCCCCACATCGCTCTTGTGCATGATATAGGGCGAAACTACTTTGATGACAATTTTTTCTCCGGGGATGGAGGAGAACATGCGGTCGTCGAGACGCCTTCCTTTCGGAAAGAAGTAGTACTGGGGTGGAGTCTCCGCTCCAGCGAGACTCAGCAGATCATAGACCTCGCTCTCATAAAGGAATTGCCGATTTTCTCTTTTCGCCTGCTCGAAGATCTGTGTGACCGCTTGAAAATCAATTCTGACATCCATCAAATGCTCCTTAATTGATCAGAGTGATAAAGATGAACGGGGGTGCCTGGGTTCAGATCTTTTCCTTAAATGGGACAATGAGTTTCAGGGAATCGGAGACCTGCTCCACCTGAAAGGGATAGGGTCCGTTCTCAAAGACCTTCAACATGGCGGTATTGGTGGCCAGGACTTCAGCCTCAAAACCTTCAATGCCTTTTTTCCGGGCGAATTTGATCAACATTCTAAACATATGGGTTGCAATGCCCTTGTTCCTGTATTCATGATCTACTAGAAAGGCCAGATTCCCAAATGCTCGATCCGGAAAACGTACGTATCGTCCTTCGGCGACGATCTGCCCTTCTCCCCGTTCGCCGACAAGGCCGACAATAGACAGGGTTTGCCTGTAATCCACATTGACATATTCCTGCATCTTGGCGTGGGGCATGGTTTTCACTGGAGAAAAATAACGAAAATATCTCGACTGGTCGTCGGATCGGTAAAAAAGCCTTCTCACGCCTTCCTCGTCCGAAGGTTTGATCGCGCGAAAACGAACGCGTAAGCCTTCGTCAAAGGTGTGTGTCGTGCGCAGTTCATCCGGATAGAGACGGGCTGATTCAAGGAGATACTCTTGGTCGGGATATAGGATGTTTTTTTCTTTAGCAATATCAATCAGTTCTGATCGATCGCCCGGATGGGCGATATCGATCAGGGCAAGCGCCCTTTCCCGAATCGTCCTTCCGGTCAGGGACACCACCCCATATTCCGTGACGACCAGATCAAGAACTTCTCTTATGGAGATCTGATTTGGTAAATTTCCGAGAGAAATGAGGATATTGGATTCGCCTCTGGAATTTCGACTGGGGAGGGCGAAAATAATCCTGCCCCCCTCGGAAAGGCTCACACCCCGGAAGAACTCTTGAAACTCTCCAGGGCCGGCCCCCAGTTCCCCCCTCCCGCTGTGAAGCGCGATGTCGCCCGTGAGGTCCACTTTTCTTGCCGGCATAATCAGGACGGGGTCGTTGTTCATGGAAATTCTCAAAGGATCCCCTACCACATCAAGGGGTTGAAACTCGATGAGGGGGTTGAGGTGAATCCATCGCATCAGTTCCTCGGTGCCGACGGCATAGGAAAGGACTGATTTGCCCTGGAAATAGCCCTTGCGGCGATTGTTGACAGCTCCGCATTTCACGAGATCCATGGCCACGTCCGTAAAAAGAGAGGTATGGATTCCAAGATCTCGCTTCCTGGTGAGGTGGGGAAGCATCCCTTCGAACAAGGGCCCCAGGGAAAAACTGATGCAATTGCCGTCATGGATGACCGAGGCGACGTTTTCCCCCAGTTTGTCGTAGACATCATTAACGGGAATACGGTCAAAGGTAATGGGCGGTTCCGTGGCCTTGACCAGGAAATCGAATTCATTCACATGAACAAAAGTGGCACCGAAGGTGCATGGGCGGCGCTCACTGACTTCCCCACCCACAATAGAGGCCCGCTCCATGGCCTGCCTT
>CAYNYM010000327.1:0-4665 GCA_964401325.1 uncultured Desulfobacteraceae bacterium
GCAGCTCATAGGTCTTTCCGTCAATGACTAGTTTGGCTGTGCGATCCATTTTACCCCCTTTTCATGATTTCAAAACCTTTATTTATATCATAATTTTCGCTTGTCCTCCAGGAATAACGATATGTAAATGAGGCGGTGGATTCCGGGGCCGGTGGCAGCCGGCCCCGGACCGAAAGGCCGCAAAGGGTGATCGTTTCACCGTCCGAATCAAATCGCCCTGGTGATGAAAAACAGAATCGTAACCGTCGCCAAGATCATCAAGACGGGCATGAGCAACTGGAGATAGCTTTTCAGGAGGCTCGCCTGATAAGAGTCTTTTGACACAAGGAGACAAAGGTGAACGGGCGGTAGCATCATACCCATATACCCGAAGGTGTAAGCCAGGGCAGCAAAGGAGAGATAATCCAGGAGGGGTGCCGACGGAAACATGGGAATACGGAAAACAGGGTCATGGGCGCCATAAAAACCATATAACGCCAGGTCTCCACCCCCAGAAGGGCCACGGCGAGTACGACACCCGGATAGAGCGGCCACCAGTACTCCCATACGTGCCGAAACCAGCAATTAAATACGGCCTTCTGTTCTCTGCTGACCGAGAGGTTCTGAAGAGAGGTGTCCACCATGGGAGCGGAGAAAAGGGCGCCCCCGGGCATGGGGAGCAATCCTATCAGGGCCGTCATCACGGAACCCACCATTCGGGCATCTTTGGAAAGACGTGCAAAGCTCTCCACCAGTCTGTCCATGTGACCGGTCTCTTTCATCACCCTGCTCATGATCAGAATGAGGACCACAACCAAGATCCGGACTTTAAGAATAGCTGGAATGTTTTGCTCCTCCTTTCATGCTATCATACATAGAAACCCCTAAAGATTAATCAAAGGATCTTTTCATGTCTATCCGGCCCTGTTCGTAACCGAGGACAAAACCTTTCCCATGAACGAGGAGATATATGACGGTCCCCTTTTTCCAGGCCCCGTCACAAAGCAACCTCTTTCCATTCTTGAAATAAACGGTCCCGGGGGCGGCCCTGTTTACTTGCAAAATACCGGGGTCGCGGCTTCCCGGGGGAAGGTCACCCCCAGGGGTTTGCCTGGTGGCGGTGGCCATAGGCCTTTTCCCTCCGATCCACAGGTCAACCACCGTCTGCTCTTCCACAACGGCTTCGAGCCTGGTCTTCATTTTGAAGAGCGCGGCGAGGTCCAGGCGCACGGGTGTCAGGCCTTTCAGGTTGTTCACGGCCAAGGCGAAATTAAGGTTCGGGGCAAAATTCAGAAAGGCCGTCGATATACCGACGACCTGGCCTTGGGAATTGATGACAGGCCCGCCGCTGCACCCCGGGAGGACGGGTGCGGTCATTTGGATCAATTGATGCCCCCCCACCTCTCTTATGTGACTCACCTCTCCAAGTGAGAGTGCGCCCGGAAGGCCTCGCGGGTTTCCCATGCAAAGCACCTGTTCACCGACGGATACATTGTCCGAATCCCCCAGGTTTAACGGCGTGGTCTCCCTGAAGGAGGTCTTGGCCACCACCAGATCCAGACGGGGATCCGCTCTGGAGATATAAAGGATCGCGCCCTCTTCTCCTTTCAATGTCCGAACGGCCGCCCGTCGGCACCCTGAAAGGACATGGCGATTGGTGACAAGATCACCCTCTCGACTCACGAAAAAGCCACTCCCATATGTGCTGGGAAGGCCCTCTTTATCGAAGGCGGTGATCGTCACGACGGCAGGTCCGCATTTCTCGGCGATTTGAGAGACGGATAACCCGGCCCATACCTGGCCATGGAAGATCAGGATCAGCAGGACAGAAAACCGAATTTCTTTCATGACCTTGTGCATGGTGAAATATCCTTGCCCGGTGCCGCATTTCCTGATATTCGTGGCCGTAAAAATCAGGACAACAGGATAACAGACCACATGGATTTCAAGCTTTTCTTAACGGTCTTTGGCACGGTTTTTCTCGCAGAGATCGCGGACAAGACCCAACTGGCCACACTTCTTTATGCCTCCAATGCGCCCCAAAGTAAACTCACTGTATTTCTTGGCGCGAGTCTGGCCCTGATATTGGCCTCTGCCATGGCTGTTTTGGCAGGATCCGCCTTGTCCCACATTGCCTCCACAAAATATATCACATGGCTTGCCGGGGCAGGATTTATTGTTGTGGGAATCATCACCCTTATCAGGGGATAGGCCATGCCTTCACGCAACGACGGCCCGCCAAAGGATGCCGATTTCGTATTTTGTAGAAATTGCAAACACTACTACGTGACCTGGGACAAGTATTTCCCGTATGGCTGCAGGGCCCTTGACTTTAAGAGCAAAACCTTGCCTGCAATTGCCGTCAGGGCCTCGTCGGGTATGCCCTGCCTGTCCTTTGCCCCAAAAGAGGCGACGCCGAAAGGGCGCCGGGGCAGGAAAGGACCTTAACCTCTCAGGATCTCAGCGTCATTTGTTTTATGGCAAGAACGGCTTGGTTGCAAAGGATCTTCATGTATTGCAACTGGCTGCCATCAATGACGCGCCCCTTTCGGTCCTTGTCGGCATAGATGAGGCCCAAGGGTTTTTTATTGATCAAGACGGGAAAGAGCACAAAGGCCGGAGCGGCAACGAGCCGACGATACCATTCGGGAATACCCTTCATGATTCGCGGGTCTGAGGAATCATCGATCCCCAGGTCCGTGGTCTGGGCCAGGGCGATGTTGAAGACATCGGGGGCGCGCTGCATCTTGAAGCTGAAACCCCCAATAATTTTTTCGATGTTCTCTCCAAAGCCGAAGCGTGCATGGATTTGGGCCTGCCGCGGATCGGCGAGACACAAGAAAACGCGATGAAAACCAAAACCCCGATACATGGTTTCCAGGATCATGGTCAGCACGTGGTTGATATCATAGCATTCCTCCAGAAGGGCGTTGGTAATTTCCTGTATGCCGTTGATCAGAATACTTTGGGCATCCCTTGTGTCTTCCGGTTGAAAGGCGGTCTCTTCGATTTCCAGGGCCCGGAATTGAAAGGACTGCGTTGTTTCGGCCTTTTCTATAGACGAGAATCCTTTCTTGACCGAACGCACTTCCATTTCGCTCTCTTTGGAATAGCCGGTCAGGCTTCGGAGGAACCGACTCTTTGCCGTATTGATATTCAGGGTCCCCGAATAGCCCTCAACCTTTTCCCTCGCCGAGTCCAGCAGTTTGGAGATCTGGTCCTTGGTCAGGGGGATACTCTTTTCAAATCGCTTCAGCAGATCGGCAAGCGCCTTTTCCCTGTCCACACCCTCTGAGTTGCTGGCAATAGAACAGAGGGAATTGGAAAAGGCCGACAGGTGTCGGAGCATCGCGACCCCCGTCTTTGCCCCATCGATCCTCCCCTGCGGCAGACCTTTCATGCTTCCGACGATCTTGTCCGGAAATTTCCAGGCCCGGGCGATACCCCTGCCGAGTTCCCGGTAGGATACGCCGAGGATAGCCCGGGATGCGGCCGATTCGTCAATATCCTTCTGAATCATCCGTCTCTTGATTTGCGCGTATTCTTCGGGAAAGTAAAAGATCACCAGGTGTTTGCCCAGGTTCCGGAGCATGGCGCAGATAAAGGCCTCTTCCGTAACCCTGAGCCCCATTGTCCGGGCAATGTCTTCGGCCATTATCCCGCTCATGAAGGAACGGATGGCCGCATCCCCCAATTCCATGGATTGGGATTTATTTTGCAGGTGTTCAAACAGGAGGAGACTTGCCGCTGCGGTCCTGATTTGTTCAAATCCAAGGATGACCACGGCCCGGGAAACGGTGGTCACCCTTCCGGAAAAGTGTCCGAAAAAAGCGGAGTTGACAAGTTTCAGGAGTTTGCTGGTCAGGGCATAGTCTTTGATAATGGTATTGGCCAGCTGGGAGGCCGAAGTAATATTGAGTTTGCCCGAGGATGCCTTTCTGTTGATTTCCATGATGTAGCGGGAAAAGGTGGGGAAATCGCTCTTGTGGCGCATTCGTCGCAACAGGAAATCGATGGTTGCCTTATGGTCGGCTCCCGGCCGTGCCCCTGCGTCATCGCCCGCTCCAGCCGCCATGTACTTATCCAGGGCCCGCCTCATTTCCATGGCATCGTGATAGCGGGCGTCCGGCTCTTTTTCGAGGGCCTTCAGGATGATTGAATCCAGGTCCTGGTCTATGGTCTCGTTTTGTTGAGAAGGGGCGGGAACAGGGTCATGCGCAATCTTGTACATGACGGCGAAGTCATTTTCCGCCCGAAGGACAGGCCTTCCGACGATCATTTCATAAAAGATAAGACCCAGAGAGAAGATATCCGACCGGGGTCCGACGGGAATTTTCGAAAAGTGTTCGGGGGACATATAACAGGGGGTTCCGGAAAGGTCTTTTTCCCTACGCTGCATGCCCTCGGTCATGATGGATATTCCGAAATCCATGATCTTGGGCGTATCTTTCTTGCTGATCATGATATTGGAGGGGCTCATATCCCGGTGCACGATTCCCAGTTGATGGGCGCAGGCAATGCCATCCAGGATCTGTCGCATAATATCGACCGCGCGAGGGACCGCGAGAGGGCCTTCATTTCTGATCAAATCGCGCAGGGACCCGCCGTCCACAAATTCAAAGACCAGATAGGGTCTCCCGTTTCTTTCTCCGGCCTCATAGACCGGAATGATATTCGGATGCTGAA
>CAYNYM010000328.1:0-4662 GCA_964401325.1 uncultured Desulfobacteraceae bacterium
GGATGCCGTGCCCGAAGGATTGGACAGAGACCGAATCCGCAGGGACATGAACCTCGGGGGATCCGACCCGGTTCTGGCCCTCCTGCCGGGCAGCAGAATCGAGGAGGTCCGGAACCTTCTGCCTGTCATGATCCACGCCGCGGAAATTCTCTCTTCCCGGTTTCCCGCCCTGACCCCCATCGTCCCGGTGGCCTCGACCATCGCGCCCGAAGTCATTCAGGCCCTGGTCCGGTCCTCGGCACTGGATATCAGGGTTTCCCAGGGTGAAACTTACAGGGTCCTGGCCGCCTCCGATCTCGCCTTTGTTGCTTCGGGAACGGCCACCATGGTCATCGTGTATCGGGTGTCCCCGCTGAGTTTCTGGATCGCAAAAAAAATCATCAAGGTCACCCACATCGGTCTGGTAAACCTGGTGGCCGGAACCCCCTTTCTTCCCGAGCTGATCCAGGATGAGGTCACGCCCCAAAGGCTGGCGGATGAGGCCCTGGCACTCCTGGAAAGTGGTGTGGCAAGGGAAAATATGTTAAAAGGATTCCGGGATCTCAAAAAGAAACTGGGAAAGGGCACCCCTTCAAGAAGGACCGCGGAGATTGCCCTTGAGATGATGGATCAATCCCGGTCGTGAGGCGGAACCATGGCAAGAACCATATTGATCGTCGATGATGAGGAAACCATTCTCCAGTCTCTGGAGGGTATCCTGACCGATGAAGGGTTCGAGGTCATTCGAGCCGAAAGCGGTCTTGTCGCCCTTGAAAAAATTGAGGAGGTCATGCCGGACCTCGTTCTCCTGGATATATGGATGCCCGGCATGGACGGTATCGAGACCCTGGTAAAAATCAAGGAGACCTATCCCCATCTTCAGGTGGTCATGATGTCCGGCCACGGCACCATCGAAACCGCCGTCAAGGCCACGAAACTGGGGGCCTACGACTTTATCGAAAAGCCCCTTTCCCTTGAAAAAATCCTCCTCTCCATCAACAATGCCCTCGACTACTACCGCCTGGAAGAAGAGGTTACCCTCTTCAGGGAAAGGGATCGGGACCGTTATCAGATTACCGGGGAAAGTGGGGCCGTCAGCCGTCTCAAGGAGCAGATCAGGATTGTGGGCCCCACGGACGCCTGGGTGCTCATATCCGGGGAAAACGGCACGGGAAAGGAACTGGTGGCCCATACGATCCATCAACTGAGCAAGCGAAGCCGCAAGCCTATGGTGGAAGTCAACTGCGCGGCCATTCCCGAAGAGCTGATTGAGAGCGAACTTTTCGGTCATGAGAAGGGGGCCTTCACAGGTGCCGGCACCATGAAAAAGGGGAAGTTCGATCTCGCCCATGAAGGGACCCTGTTCCTGGATGAAATCGGGGACATGAGTTTGAAGGCCCAGTCCAAGACCCTTAGAATCCTTCAGGAACAGAAATTCGAGAGGGTTGGGGGCGCCAGAACCATCCATGTGGATGTCCGGGTCATTGCGGCCACGAACAAGGACCTTGAGACTGAAATTGACAAGGGGACATTTCGAGACGATCTTTATTTCCGGCTGAACGTCATACCCATTCAGGTGCCGCCACTCAGGGAACGCCTGGAGGATATCCCCCAGTTGGCCGATGAATTCCTGAAAGAGTTCTCCCTGAAAACCAATCTGGAATCAAAGGAATTTTCAGAAGAAGCCTTTGAAGTGCTGAAGAAATACCATTGGCCGGGAAATGTGCGGCAATTGAAAAACCTTGTGGAACGGCTGGTGATCATGACGCCCGAAAAGCGGATTCAGGCCGAAGACATCCCTGCTCCCTTTAATCGGGAACCGGCGGCAAAAGATGAATTCGATTTGAGTCGGATGGGAGATACCTACAAGGATGCCAAAATCAATTTTGAGAAGGCCTTTATAGCGAAGAAGCTCAGGGATTTCAACGGCAATATCTCCCAGACCTCCGAGGCTATCGGCGTGGAAAGAAGCAATCTCCACAAAAAAATCAAGGCCTATGGCCTTGAAAAAAATCGAGATCAGTAATCCGGTTGATTTTTTCCCCAATCTCTTTTTTGCCTGCCTTGGTCTTGGCCGAAAAAAGAATCGGTGCTTCCTTGAAAAGCCCACCCAGATCGTCCCGAATGGCTTTTGCCCGTGACTGGGCCTGGTTTCGGGAGAGTTTGTCCGACTTGGTCAGAACAGGAATGCAGGCGGTTCCGTATTGTGCGAGCCAAGCAAGCAGATTCCTTTCATCCGGGCCGGGATCTCTCCTGATATCGAGTATGAGAACGACCGCCTTGAGATTGTTCCTGCTCCTCAGGTAGGTCTCGACCATGTCCCCCCAGGTTTTCTTCACCCTGAGGGGTACCTTGGCATATCCGTAACCCGGGAGATCCACCAGGTAGAGGCGTCCGTCCGCGCAGAAGAAATTGATGGCCTGTGTCCTGCCCGGCGTGGAACTCGTTCTTGCCAGTTTCTTTCGATTTGCAAGGACATTGATCAGGGAGGATTTGCCTACGTTGGAACGGCCGGCAAAGGCCACTTCCGGCTTATCCGGAGGAGGATACTGAGTTACCATAAAGGCGCTTTTGAGAAATTCGACGTTCATGTGGGGCCGGACATTATATAAGCGTATGCGTTTAGCGTTTTGAAAAAATGAAGGTTCTGGGTCATGTCAATCTCTTTTCTCCGTGCATTCTATCGCCTGTGCGGCAATAGGTCTTTTGACACCGGTCAACGGATATCCTTGAGATAAGCCTCGATACGGTCCAGCCCCTCGCGAATGTTGTCCAGGGAATTGGCATAGGAAAAACGGAGGTATCCCTCCGCATTTCGTCCGAAATCGATCCCCGGGGCCACGCCGACCCTTGCCTTTTCCAGGATCTCAAAGGCCAGGTCGTAGGAATTGCCGGACAGGTGTTTGGCATTGGCCAGCATGTAGAAGGCCCCGGCGGGTTCCACCGCCAGGCCGAAGCCCAGTTCCCGCAGCCTTTTGATCATGAATCGCCGTCTCTCATCATATATGCCCCGCATCCTCTCCACGTCGGGTTCCGCCTCTGAGAGGGCCGCCACTCCCGCCCACTGGGAGATGCTCCCTGCGGAAATAAAAAAGTTTTGCTGAATCTTCTGCAGGGGTCTCACGAATTTCGGGGGTGCGATGATATACCCCAACCGCCATCCGGTCATCGCATAGGCCTTTGAAAAACCGTTCAGGACAAAGGCCCTGTCCGTGAATTCGAGGATGGAATGCGCCCTGTCCCCGTAAACCAGACCATGATAGATCTCATCCGAGATGACATAGGGCCCCAGTGCAGCGATCTCTTGCATGCGGTCGACGGACAGGAGGTTTCCCGTGGGATTGGAAGGAGAGTTGATGAGGATGCCCTTGGTCCTTGGTCTCAGTTTTTCTTTGATCTCTTGGGGCCGGTACTGAAATCCTTCCCCCTCGTGGACATCGACAAAGACCGGTCGGGCCTGGATGAAACGGGCGAAATGGGGGTAGCAGGGGTAATGGGGATTGGAGATGATTATCTCTTCTTCCGGTTCCAAGAGGGCGGAAAAGAGCATGAACAGGGCCGGTGAGGTGCCCGATGTCACGATGACCCGGTCCGGACTTATGGTCACCCCGTATTTTTCCAGATAGTGACGGCAGATGGCCTCGCGCAGTTCGATGATGCCCAGGCTGTGGGTGTAATGGGTATGTCCGTCTTTGATGGCCTGGATTGCGGCACTGCAGATACACTCAGGCGTTGAAAAATCCGTCTCACCTATCTCGAGATGGATGAGCTGCTGTCCTTCCCTTTCAAGCTCGTGAGCCCTTTCAAGGACGTCCATCACGATAAACGGAGGGATATTCAGTGCCCTTTCGGTGATCTCCTTCATGGTCTCCCGTCCCTGGCTTTATTGAGTTCGTTCAAAAGACGCCTGCTTTCTTCCGCAATGGCCCCGGTATAATCCTTTTCGGCGGCCTGTTTCAGGGCATTTTCCGCTTTATCATAGCATTTCATATTCATATAAAGCCTTCCCAGATATAAGAAAGGCGTGGGGTTCTTTGGGTTCAATCGGGTGGCTCGGGTGTAGGCCGCAGTGGCCTTTTCCCATTGTTTCAAACGCTCATAGGCCAATCCCATTTTTTCATAGGCGGGGCTGTACCGGGGTTCGAGCCCCAGTGCCTTGTTATAGTGCCTGATGGCCAGGTCGTATTTCCCCTGGTAGTAATAGACCGTGCCCAGGTTTTCATGGGCAAGATGGCGGCTTTGGTACTTAAAATTACCCGCTGCCTGCTCATAAAGGGCGACGGCCTGCTCCCACCTTCCTAAACTTGCATAAACCGTCCCCAGGTTGTTTCGGGCATCGGGATAATCGGGTTTGAGTGCCAGGGCCCTCTGAAAATGAATGACCGACTTGTCATACTCTCGTGAATTTCGGTATGCGGTACCAATGCTGTTTTGAATGCTGGCATCCGAGGGATCCAGTTCACCGGCTTGAAGCAATTCCTTGAGACCCCCTTGGAGATTGCCCGCCTGAATCATTGAAACCCCAAGCGTCTCCTTGGCCTTGGCCCGTTCCTTCGGGGACGGCATCTTTTGTGAGGTCGTATTTTGCGCGCATGCCAGGAAAAATATACAGGAAAACAGACAGAAAACCGTCGCGTGAATGAACGGTAACCGTCACTTTTTTACCGTGAATCATCTCTTTGA
>CAYNYM010000329.1:0-4623 GCA_964401325.1 uncultured Desulfobacteraceae bacterium
ACCTCGCCGGGCATTCCAGGATGATGAGTGTGCTTTCAAAGGCGCTGTCCAAGAGGCTGAACGCGGATGAGCAGGTTCAGACCACGGTTGATCTCGCGGCATTTCTCTCTCAGATCGGCAGGGTCTTCCTGGACCGGTCAATCCTCAGCAAGACAGGGCAATGGACTGACGAGGAGAGACGGGAAGTGAAAAAACACGTTGAACATGCCGGTGAGATCCTAAGAGACATGAAGTTCGAACTCCCCGTCTCGGAAGCCGTCTATCAGATGAATGAGAATATCGACGGTAGTGGCTACCCCCAAGGGCTCAAGGATGATGAAATTGCTTTTTCGGCAAAAATCCTCGCGGTGGCAAACCGTTTCTGTGCGATGATCAAACCCCGTTCCTATCGTTCGGCCCTGTCCTGGGAAGCGGCCCTGGAGATGCTGGAAAAGGAAGAAAAAAAATATTCCAAGGATGTCGTTGCCGCGTTGAGAACCGTCATGGCCTCAAAGGAAGGGGACAGGTTGCTTCAAAATTTTGTATGAGTTGTGCCTTTTGCAGAAATGAAGACCCCCAGGGCCACGGCCCGATGGGTTTCAAAGGGCTGAACCGTTGCTGGATTTTTAACTGCCTGTTGTTCCAGAAAAAAGTCAACGACAGCGGCATTCCTGAGTTCACCTTCCCGAGTCGAACTGCCCATTCCACCCAGCCATGAGATCCCCAAAATCCCATCCCCGAGAAATTTCAGCCCTTCAAATCCATGCGTGTCTTGTCGTTCTACATTTTTGTGTTTTTACTTGAACGGCATTTCATTTTTGTGTAGAAAAAGTGACGTTATTCTAACAGGGAAGAACCGGAGTTTTTCCAGGGGCGGTTGTTCTCTTCATACTAAATTTGGGTCGCCCGTATAATCTTCCTTTGTGAGGGACTAGAGCGACATGATCACAAAAATGACATCTTCAAAACCCGATGAGATAACCTGTCTCTATGAAATCACGAAGGCCCTTCATGCGACCTTTGATCTTAGAAAGGCCCTGTTCAAGGTGTTGGATCTTCTTTCCCATCAGATGGGTATGAATCGCGGTTCCATCACTATTCTCGATCCTGAGAGTTCGGAAATCTACATTGAATTGGCCCACGGTATTTCCTCCGCGGCCAAGACAAAAGGCCGATACAAGTTGGGTGAGGGAATTACGGGCCGGGTGATCAAGACCGGACGCCCCATGGCCGTACCGGATATAGATGCAGAACCTCTGTTCCTGGACAGGACCGGGTCCAGGAGCCGACTGAAAAAAATGAAAATCTCTTTCATATGCGTGCCCATAAAGGAAGGCCGGAGGATAATCGGCGCACTCAGCGCGGACCGTGCCTTCGAAGGGACCTCCATTCTGGATGAGGACGTAAGATTTTTGACCATTATCAGCAGTCTGATTGCACAGAAGGTGTCCGTGCTGGAGAAGATCAACAGAGAGAAGGACCAGCTCAACAAGGAAAACCTTCGGTTGAAAAAAGAACTGAGCAAAAAGTACAGCTTCATCAATATTATCGGCAATAGCCGCAAGATGCAGGAAGTATTCTATTTGATTACCCAGGTCGCCAAGAGCAACGCCAATGTCATTTTGCTTGGCGAGAGCGGGACCGGTAAGGAACTCGCAGCCAATGCCATCCACTACAACAGCCTGAGAGGCAAAATGCCCCTGGTGAAGGTGAATTGTGCCGCACTGCCGTCAAATCTTGTCGAGGCCGAGTTGTTCGGCTATGAAAAGGGTGCGTTTACCGGAGCCAACCGCACCAAGGAAGGCAAATTCGAGCGGGCCAACGGGGGGACGATCTTCCTGGATGAAATCGGTTCCCTTGCCCTGGAAAGCCAGGGAAAGTTGCTCAGGGTTCTCCAGGAAAGAGAACTGGAGAGACTGGGAGGAACCAGGGTCCTTAAAGTCAACGTGCGTCTCATTGCCGCTACCAACAAGGATCTGGCCTCGTTGGTGGAAGAGGGCATTTTCCGGGAAGACCTTTTCTACCGGTTAAATGTCTATCCTATCTATTTGCCTCCCCTGAGGGAAAGGGAGGCGGATCTTCTTCTTCTGGCCGACTATTTTCTGGAAAAGTATGCCAAGGAGTACCAAAAGGATATCAAGAGAATCTCTACTCCGGCAATCGACGCTCTTGTCCAATACCATTGGCCCGGCAATGTCAGGGAATTGGAAAACTGCGTCGAACGATCCGTTTTGCTTTGCGATGACCAAGTGATCCACAGTTATCACTTGCCTCCCACCCTGCAGACGGCCGAGGAAACAGGGACCCATCAGTCCCGGTCCCTGGAAGATGCCGTGGGGAGATTTGAGAGAGAGTTGCTGATCGATGCCCTGAAAAGCAGCAGAGGAAATATGAGACAGGCCTCAAGTGCCCTGGAAACCACCGAGAGAATTTTCGGCTATAAAGTAAGAAAATACGGTATTAATCCCAGGCAGTACAGATCGTAATGACGTGATGCTAAATCTCGTGCCTTCTTTTCAAGAGCATGGAAAAAGGCCGAATTTATCTCGAAAGCAGACACCGGAGGTCTATGAAGGGGCGGCGGCGAGCCGCAGTCCGATATCCAGGGCCTTGCGGTTCATGTCCAGGAATTCCGCCGGAATTTTGCTCTCCAATACCTTCATAATGGATTCGGGTTTGACGACATGGGTCAATCCCAGCATGGCCCCAAGCATGCAGATATTTAGAACAATGGGTTTGCCGATTTCGTCCATGACCGTTTTATACATCTCCAATGAAATCTGTCGGGCATCAATTTTGCGTTGAGGCTGTACAAAATGGTTGTCGATGAGCAGCATCCCGCCGGGTCGGATAATTCCTGAAAATTTACTGTAGGCCTCCTGAGTCAGGCATATCAGGACGTTGGGTTGATTGACCTTGGGAAAACGGATTTCCACCTCATCGATGATAACGTCCGCACGGGTGGCCCCACCCCTTGCCTCGGGGCCATAGGCCTGAGTCTGGACGGCGTTCAGGCCGTCGTAAATCACTGCCGCTTCAGCCAGAATGATGGAGGCCGTGATGATTCCCTGACCTCCGGAGCCCGAAAAAATGATTCGGCATCTTTCCATAGGTATTACCGTCCTTTTTGCGCCCGCCTGATCGTTTCTTCATATTCTTCGCAGTATTCCGGCCTTTGATCCTCAAGGAAGATTCCTGTTTCGATCAAGGCTGGATTCTCTTCCTTCTTTTTTGAGCCGACGGGAGCGGTTCCGTCTTTATAAGACTGTAACATGGCCGCCGCATCTCCGAGTTTGTTCTTCCTGCCGTAATAGGTCGGGCATTGGGTGAGGATTTCAACAACGGAAAAGCCCTTGTGCACGATGGCCCTTTCGAGGATCTTCTGCATGGAGGTGACATGGTAGGCCGTTGTGCGGGCCACAAAGGAAGCCCCTGCGCCCTTTGCGAGATCCACGACATCGAAGGAGTCATAGATTTTGCCCAGAGGGGCCGTGGTGGCTTTGTCCCCTCGGCCGGAAAGAGGGGAGAATTGCCCCCCCGTCATGCCGTAGATGCTGTTGTTCATGATAATGGCCGTCATGTCGATGTTGCGGCGGGCGGCGTGTATGAAATGATTGCCCCCGATGGCCACTGCATCGCCGTCACCCATGGGGACGATAATGGTCAATTCCGGTCGGCCCAGTTTTACCCCTGCAGCAAAGGCAAGGGCCCGTCCGTGAATGGTATGCAGGGTGTGAAAGTCAAGGTACCCTGAGATGCGCGCGGAGCAACCAATGCCGGTGACCATGACGATATCGCTTTTTTTCAGACCGAGATGATCAACGGACCGAATGAGGTTGTTCATCACGATGCCGTGACCACAACCGGGGCACCAGATATGGGGCATGAAGCGATCCCGTAAGTAATTTTTGACAGGAGCCATGAACTACACCCCCTTTCCCTGGATGAGACGTAAGATGTTTCGAATATCCGTGGGGGTGATAAAATTGCCGTCTATGCGGTTGGCCAGGAAAACCGTTCCGTTATTACCCAGGGCCTTTTTGACTTCCTCAAGAACTTGCCCCATATTCATCTCCACGACGACCACATATCTTGCGTTTTTACACCGCTCCCTGACCGCATCCGCGGGGAAGGGCCAGAGGGTCTGAAGTTCCAGAAGTCCCATCCGGTCGCCCCTGGCCCTTCGGTTTTTCACCACATGAAGGGATGATCTGGCGGAAGACCCGTAGGAGATCAATACGGCCTCCGCATCATCCATATAAAACTCCTTGAGATAGGTCATCTCATTGACATGCCCTTCGATCTTGTCGACAAGATGGTGTCTCAGACCGTGAATGACGGCCGGATTATTGGAGGGAAACCCCCACATGTCATGCATCAGGCCGGTCACGTTATACCGATGGACCCCGCCGAAATCCGACATGGGCAATCGGCCGTCCTCTCGCGGAAGATAAGGATGATAATCGGTCCCTTCTTTGACGGATGTCCGCAGCCTCTCAACCAGGGGGATTTCTTCGGGTTCGGGCATGATCAGTTTCTCCCTCATATGGGCGATCACTTCATCCAGGAGCAATATGACCGGCGTGCGGTAGGTTTCGGCGAGGTTGAAGGCCTCAACCGTCATCCTGAAAAGATCCTGATGGT
>CAYNYM010000330.1:0-1744 GCA_964401325.1 uncultured Desulfobacteraceae bacterium
CGACCTGGCAGTTATCTACTTTGCCAATAGTGCCGCAGTATTGTCTGGCAACGCCAATCGAGTCTCGGCCTTTTTTGACGAAACCGCTTTCATCGAAAATCAATGCACCGTCAGGGCTGCCGAGATCTTCATTTACAAGACTACGATATTTGGCAATCATTTTTTCATCGTCCCAAGGCGCGTCGCTGACAAAGCGCTGCATAGCTCTGACATTGCCATCTTTCACAGCAAGGGCAATAGGTTCAATGGATTTGCGTTCAAGCGGGCTGAATTGTCCAACCATGTAATTGAAAAAGTGATCTCTGGATTCACTACGCTGAAAACAATCGGCAAATTGTTCATGAAAACCGTTGAGTTCATTCATGAAGTTTTTTACATCGCCTTTGCCAAGATCAAACTTTGGGACCGGGTAAAGGTGTTCGTCGCATCGGATGATTGGTAGCATGGTCTGCCTCCTTTTTTAAAGGGTAGTTTCGTAGTATGGCAGACCTTACTGCAAATTTCAAGAAAACAATAAATTAAGTCTCGTTATAGGGTTAAAATCTTAGTGAAAGACGAGAGACGTTGTTGACTAGCTTGACTTGTCACGCCTGCAAAATCACCAAGAAATTTCATGTAACGAAACTCAGTTCTTGAATGATCACCATGCCGTCCTGCGGCGCAGTGCGTTGCGTCTTTTTACCTCCGAAAACCTGATCATCAGGGCCGGGATTCTTCACCTCTCAGCGGCTCGATGGCAGGCCGGCCTCCAATTCCGAAATCGCATCCGACAGGACCGAAATGATCGTATCGCATTCTGCCCGGGATACGATCAGAGGCGGACAGATGAGAAAATGATCGCCCCTGAAGCCGTCGGCGCATCCGGAGCAGGGGTAGATGATCAACCCCTTTTGAAGGGCTATACCGGCCAGCCTTTTACTCAGCCGCATTTCAGGCGCAAAAGGTTCTTTCGATGCCCTGTCTTTGACCAGTTCGATGCCCATCAGGAGCCCGAGGCCGCGAATGTCTCCCACAACGGCATGCTCCTTCAGGGATTCGGCGCAACGAAAGAGATATTCCCCCATTTGGGCCGATCGCGATACCAGGTTCTCACGAACCAGGATGTCCAGGGCGGCCAGCCCTGCGGACGCGGAGACAGGGTTTCCCGCAAACGTGTATATGTGCTCGAATGCCCCGTCGTTCTTTTCGAAGACTTCGAGCACCCGTTCATGAACGGCCACTGCGCCAAGGGGGCTATAGCCTCCGCTCAGACCCTTTGCGAGGGTCATTATGTCGGGCACCACATCCCAGTGATCGATGCCGAAGTTCCTGCCCGTGCGGCCCATACCCGTGATCACCTCGTCGACGATCAGCAGAACACCGTACCGGGTACAGATCTCACGGACCAGGGGAAAGTATTCCGGGGGCGGCACCGTGGCGCCGCACGCCGACCCGACCACGGGTTCGACGACAAAGGCCATCACCCTTTCGGGCCCTGCTGCTCGAATGGCCGCATCGAGATCACGGGCGCAATCGATGTCACAACCCGGGTAGGATTTCCCGAAGGGACAGCGGTAGCAGTAAGCCGGTGCGATATGGGGGAGGTCGATCAGGATCGGGGCGTATTTCTCCCTTCGCTTTTCCATACCCGTCGCCGCAAGGGCTCCCAGGGTCGCGCCGTGGTAGCTCTGCCGACGGGAAATGACAAGGCTCCTGGACGGCTCCCCATTTTCCAGGTGAAATTGCCTGGCGATTTTAAAGGCCG
>CAYNYM010000330.1:1765-3073 GCA_964401325.1 uncultured Desulfobacteraceae bacterium
ATTGGCTTCGGAACCGCCGGAAGCAAACTGGAAATAGTTCAGACCGTCGGGTGTCATCTCGGAAAGCCTTCGTGCCAGTTCGAGGGTCGGTTCGTTGGTGAAAAGGTTGGAGATACAGTATGGAAATTTTTCAGCCTGTTTGGCCATGGCCCCGGCCACATCGCGGCGGCCGTAACCGATATTGGTCACGGCAATGCCGGATATGGCATCGAGATACTTTCCCCCATCCGTATCGTAGACAAAAACGCCTTCGCCGCGCGCCAAAACAGGGATGCGTCGAAATTCGCTGGAGGTCATCTCAACAGGAAAAACATGATTCTTCGTGATCTCGCCCATCGCCGTTCGTCCTTTTTTTAATTGATAGAGAACGCCTCTTTCATGAGGAAATACAAAACCCCATCTCTTTTTTCGAGAAATGGGGTCCCGGTTTCACCTCTGTCATTGCATCCTCCAGGGGAAATGAACATCAGCGGTCGAATGAATATCGGTTTCAGGGTTTTGAGTTCAACGACACAAATCTTATATCAAACAGAAACAGTTGTTTAAAATTGGGCGATTCGATGTCAAACCCCCCACTGTACGCCCGCGCCGGTAAGCGTTGCCCCTGAAATATCGACGACCGCCGACCCGCCGTCGATCAGAAGCACCGATCCCGTCATGAAGGTCGAGTCGTCACTTGCCAGGTAACTGCAGATGCCGGTAATTTCCTCGGGAGTCGCCATGCGGCGAAGAGGGACCGTGGACATGATAAAGGACAGGACGCCCTCCAGGTCCGTGCCCAGTTTTTCCTTCAGGCCACCAAGCGCCTCCTCGATCATCGCCGTTCTGGTTGCGCCGGGGCACACGACATTGCAGCGAACCTTGTGAGGACCGTAATCCAGGGCAGCCTGCTGAGTGAGCATGATGAGGCCGGCCTTCGATGAAGCATAGGCCGGCATGCCGGGAAGGCAGCGGAGCCCTCCGAGTGAGGCGATATTGATGATGGAACCTCCGCCCTGTTTCATCATGTGCGGTATGGACGCCTTCATGAGGAGAAAGGGTCCGGTCAGGTTGGTCTCGATGACCTCTCGCCACACCTCAGGATCCAAATCGGTGACCGAACCGCCCGGATCTATCCCCGCATTGTTGACAAGGACGTCGATCTTTCCCCCAAAGGCGAGGGTTGTTTCGACCATGCGCCGGGCGTCCTCGGCGAAGGTGCGTCCTGCTTCCGTCAGCGTGACCCCGTGGTTGCTGCGCTCGACCAGCCGGACGCCCACGGCACGCTCCAGCGCGGGTCGGGCGCCACGCTGACCTCCACGGCCTGCA
>CAYNYM010000330.1:3083-4613 GCA_964401325.1 uncultured Desulfobacteraceae bacterium
CCCCGGTGCAGGTGGTCACACTGCCCTCAGGGAGCGATCCGGCAATCTTGTCAAGCTTTTCCCGCGTGCGGCCGGTGATGCATATCTTTGCCCCATCGGCAACAAACCGTTCCGCAATCGCCGCACCGATACCCTGGCCGCCGCCCGTAATAAGTGCCATTTTCCCTTCCAGTTGCATCTCTCCACCTCCTTGTGACATCAGGATCTATCCGAAATCGTTGCAGCCCGTCTTACCTTTATAGTCCGAGGTAAGCCTTTCTAATGTGATCGTTCGCAATAAGATCACAGCATTGCCCTTCCAGATTCAGTCGGCCGTTCTCCAGTACACATGCCCGGTTGGCCAACTCGAGTGCCTGTTTCACATTCTGTTCGATGAGTAAGACGGTGATTCCCTGCTCAGGCAACAGCGTGATGACCTTGAAGATCTCCTGAACCGCCTTTGGCGCAAGACCGTAGGACGGCTCGTCGAACATGCAGAGTTTTGGCTTGGACATCAGTCCCCGGCCTATGGCGACCATCTGTTTTTCCCCGCCACTCAAGGTCTTGACCACTTGTTTCATCCTTTCCTTCAGGCGGGGGAAAATCCGATAAACGACTTTCAGGGTCTCTTTCCGATAATTCCAGGCCTTCGACTGATACGCCCCCATCTCGAGATTTTCAAGGACGGTCATATCCGGAAACAGCCTTCCTCCTTCGGGAACCTGGGAAATACCCGCCTCTACGATGGAGGCGGGCGACTGTTTCTCTAAGGGCCTTCCCAGGAACTCCACACTTCCTGATGAAGGACGGACAATGCCTGATATGGCGTTCAGGAGCGTCGTCTTGCCCGCGCCATTCGCACCCACAAACGCGACGATCTCGCCTTCCTGGATTTCAAAACATACATCCCAAAGGGCCTGAATCTTTCCATAAAACGTGCTGAGACTTTTGACGGCAAGCATGACGTTATTCTCCCAGGTAAACTTCGATCACGGTTTTGTTTCCGGCAATCTCCTCCGGTGTGCCTTCCGCAATCTTCATGCCCTGATTCAATACGATGACTCGGTCACAAATATTCATAATCGCCTTCATCACATGCTCGATCATAACGATGGCTATGCCTCTTTTCTCTATCTGTTTGACCAGCGTCATGGCCTCCGACACCTCAGTGGGCGTCAGTCCGGCCATGACCTCATCGAGAAGCAGAAGGTCCGGTTTCATGGCCAGCGCCCTGGCAATTTCGAGTCGTTTCTGGTTGGCCAAAATCAGGTCTCCACCGCGCATCGCGCGCATGGAAAACAGTCCCACAAATTCCAAAATCTCATCAACTTTCCTGTCCGCCGCCTCCCCACGGGCCGGATGAGCCCTGCCGAACCGATAGCCCAATCTTACATGTTCAAAAACCGACATTCAGGGAAAGATCTTGACCACCTGGAAGGTTCTTGCAATCCTTCTGCGGGCGATCTGGTGCGGCTTCAAACGGGTAATATCCCGCCCTTTCAACCGTATGACCCCCTTATCCGCCACCAAAGCGCCGGAAAGCAGATTGAA
>CAYNYM010000331.1:0-4604 GCA_964401325.1 uncultured Desulfobacteraceae bacterium
GAAATCACCCACACCTTTGGCTGGTATCCGCTTCAGCAGTATCTGGTGCCCTTTCCAGGAGGCCGCCTCCAATGCCTCCCCATTGCCTGGGATGTGGAAAAAAAAGTGTGGTACCACCTCTATCCCGATCAACCCCTTGATCCCGAGGACTGGCTCTACTGGACCAACGCCGCACAGAACTGGAACGGAATGTGCGCGGAATGCCATTCCACCAACCTCAAAAAAAACTACGATTTGAAGACCGGCACCTACCAGACCACCTGGTCGGACATCGATGTGGGATGCGAGGCCTGCCACGGACCGGGGTCCCGCCACGTGGCATGGGCCGAGCTGCCGGACATGGCCAGGCCCCTGGTTGAGAACTGCGACCTTGCGGTTCAAACCTCGGGACTCGGTTCGCGTGATCTGGTGGAGCTTTGCGCACCCTGCCACGCCCGCCGGGCGGCCCTGGGCGATTACACCCATGCGGAGCCCGACCTGTTGGACAGTCTGCTCCCGACTTTGCTGGTCGAGGGCATGTATTTCCCGGACGGGCAGATCCTGGAAGAGGTCTACGTCTACGGCTCATTCACCCAGAGCAAGATGTATCATCGTGAGGTGCGCTGCAGCGACTGCCACGATGTGCACAGCATCAAACCGGTGAAGGACGGCAATGCCCTTTGCCTGCAGTGCCACCGTGCAAGTGAATACGACACCAGGGCCCATCATTTTCACAAGCAGAAGGGTGAAGAGGGAGAACCTGTCCGAAATGCTGAAGGAGAAATTCTCTTTGACGTGGGTAGCGGCGCAGAGTGCGTTCAATGCCACATGCCGGGCCGCACCTACATGGGCATCGACTATCGCCCGGATCACAGTTTTCGTATCCCTCGGCCCGACCTCAGCATGACCCTCGACACACCCAATGCCTGCAACCGCTGCCATGTCGACAAATCCAGTCAATGGTCGGATGAAACCCTAACCAAATGGTACGGACCGGGCCGCAAGACCCACTACGGCACCATTCTTGAGGCGGCGAGAAAAATGGCCCCGGAGGCAAAAAAAGGCATCATCCGCCTGGCCGGAGACCCGCTCTACCCGGTGATCGTTCGGGCCACCGCCCTGGCGCTCCTCAGCGACTATCCCGGGGAGCAAACCGACCGCACCTTTGAGACGGCCCTCATGGATGATGAGGCCCTGATCCGTCGAACAGCTGTCGACCGCCTGCGTGTTCAGGATCAGACAAAACTCATCGAACGGATGGCCCCCATGCTCTACGACCCGGTCAAGGCCGTGCGCATCGAAGCGGCCCGCCGCCTGGCAGGAGATCCCTCCGAAAGGCTGCGGCCTGACCAGCGAAAGGTCTTCGAATCGGTCTTTCAGGACTATATTGCGGCCATGGAATTCTCAGCGGACTTTTCCTTCGGCCGTTTCAATCTGGGGAACCTCTATACCCAGCTTGGCCGGACCGAGGAGGCCGTTGAAAACTATAAGGCCGCCATCAAAATTGATAAACTGTTCTACCCGGCCAAGGTCAACCTGGCCATGCTGTTCAATCAGAGAGGAGAAAAGGTCAAGGCCGAGACACTTTTGAGGGAAGTGGTCAAAGCCCATCCGGATCTATACGATGCCGCCTATTCCTTGGGGCTGCTGCTGGCCGAAACAAAACGAAACTCAGAAGCCGCCGTCTTCCTGGAAGGAGCCGCCGGGGGTCTGCCGAACCGGGCCCGCATCCACTACAACCTTGGACTGATCCTCCAGGCGCTGAAGCACGATAAAAAAGCAGAAACATCCCTTCAAAGGGCACTGGAACTGGAACCGGGCAACCAGGATTTCCTTTTCGCCCTAGCCGATCACTACATAAAAAGGGGGCGATTCGATAAAGCGAGACCCATTGCGGAGCAGATGGTTACAAAATATCCCCGTCAGCGCATCGGGCACGATATCCTTAAATTTCTCGAAAATATGAGGAATTCCGGGGAGAAGTAAAAAAAGAGATTTACGAATGACTAAAGTGAGCTAAAGTGACTAAAGTTACAGAAAAAAAAGCAAGAAGTGCAATGCGTTTGAAATGCCTATGGACTCTTTCCAATGGAAAAAAATATGGCCGGCAATTCCTTATTTTCCATATCTGCTCCCAAGGTTTTTGATTTCCTCAACTTCAGTCACTTTAGTCACTTGTAACCCTGGCCCAGACCGGTCATCAATACGCCATGCTCAAAAAGTCGAGTTTGCCATGATGCGCAGGCCGCATAAGTCATATGAACACGTCGCACCAGGGCGGTCTTTAGGCACTTAAGATAAACCCATTCTCCCTTATAAGGATCTCCCCAATTAGGGTGTTTAATCCCTCAAAATAAGGTCCTTACCCCATATCTGTTTTACATGTTTCACGCTTAAATGGAATGATCGCATAAAATCCATTATCAGCGACTTGATTGCGATCAAAGGAAATGAACATCTGACACAGTCTTCTCTTCTCAATCACATTTGTGATCTCAGAAATTCCGTCTCATTTCAATCTCTCCAGTCATTCGAAAATGCCCCCCGACCACGGAGATCTTTAGGAGTGCGCCAAAAGAGGATGACCCTTCTTTGCTCTTCCGGGATCCTGGAAACAAGCCGGTATGCTCCTCGATCGGACCGGATTTCGGAAAAACGTATTTTCATCCCAGTCTTTATATTCGATTTATTAACAAAAAATCGGAAAATAAAACCCTATAACACGTTCTTCGTGAAAAAAGGAGACACAGAGATGATGAGACATTCGCTCAAACACTTTTTGATCATGGCTGCCGTCATGCCGGTCCTGCTCTGGACTTCGGCCCCGGCCCTTGCCCAGAACAAAAAGCCCAATATTCTTGTGATCTGGGGGGATGACATCGGGGTGCACAACATCAGTGCATACAACCACGGCATCATGGGTTATCAAACACCCAACATCGACCGCCTAGCCAAAGAGGGGGCGATGTTCACGGATTTCTACGCCCATCAGAGCTGCACGGCCGGACGAGCTTCTTTCATCCTGGGGCAGCATCCCTTCCGAACCGGGTTGCTGACCATCGGTATGCCGGGGTCGCCCCACGGCATTCCCGACTGGGCGCCGACGATTGCCGACCTGATCAAAGATCAGGGCTATATGACGGCGCAATACGGCAAAAACCACCTCGGTGACCAGGACAAGCACCTGCCGACCAATCACGGCTTTGACGAATTTTTCGGAAACCTGTATCACCTCAACGCTGAGGAGGAACCCGAAACCTACTACTATCCGAAGAATCCGGAATTTGCCGAGAAATATGGTCCGCGCGGCGTCATCAAGAGCAGCGCGGACGGAAACATAGAAGATACCGGACCACTCACCCGCAAGCGCATGGAGACAGCGGACGAGGAGTTTTTGGCCGCGGGTCTCGACTTCATCGAAAGGTCTCACCAGGCCGGTAAGCCGTTCTTCGTGTGGTTCAACACCACCCGGATGCACGTATGGACCCGGCTGAAGAAGGAGGCGGAAGGCCGCACCGGGATCGGCCTCTATCCCGACGGCATGGTCGAACACGACGAGCATGTGGGCCTGTTGCTGAAAAAACTGGATGAATTGGGCATCGCCGACAATACCATCGTAATCTACAGCACCGACAACGGGGCCGAGACCGTGACCTGGCCCGACGGCGGCATCACGCCGTTTTACGGCGAAAAGGGCACCACCTATGAGGGCGGAATGCGGGTGCCCTGCCTCGTGCGCTGGCCGGGGGTGATCAAGCCGGGCACCATCATCAACGACATCATGTCACAGGAGGACTGGATGCCGACGCTCGTTCACGCAGCAGGGGTGCCGGGCATCGTTGAAAATCTCAAGAAGGGCCACCAGGCCAACGACAAGGACTGGAAGGTGCACCTGGACGGTTACGATTATCTGCCGTTTTTCAAAGAAGAGGTCAAAAAAGCACCGCGTGACACGGTTTATTACTTCGGTCAAGGTGGCGAACTCAATGCCATTCGATGGAACGATTGGAAAGTCAGCTTTGCCTACATCAAAGGGAATATTGCCCAAGGGGTCCGTTTTACACCCAACTGGCCGATTATTACAAACCTGCGGGCCGACCCTTACGAAAAGATGGAGCATGAGTCACTCATGTATGTCCGTTGGTATGCGGACAACATGTGGTTATTCGTACCCATTCAGACAAAGTTAAAGGAATTTCTGTCAACGATACCAGAATATCCTTTCCAGCAAGGAATGGCACTGAATGCGGGCAACATAAATTACATGACCCTCAAGGCGGCACAGGCCCTCAAGCAACTGCAGGAGCTGAGGACCATAAGCTCGCCCACGAACTGATGACCTTTGGTAGATATTTCAAAGGATGAATGTGGGGAACCTTAAACTCAAAAGATGGAGGACCAAATGAAGAGATCGATCATTTTTTTGTTATTTGCATTTGTCTTACTCGTCTGGGGTTTCAATGCTGCATGGGCAGCGGACAAACCCAACATCCTGGTCATCTGGGGCGATGACATCGGGCAGACCAATGTCAGTGCCTACAGCAAGGGCATGATGGGGTATCGAACCCCGAACATCGACCGTATCGCCCAGGAAGGCATGATTTTCACCGACTACTACGGTGAGC
>CAYNYM010000332.1:0-4602 GCA_964401325.1 uncultured Desulfobacteraceae bacterium
GCCTTGACTTTCTTCTTGAGCTTGTCAAGTCCCTTTTCCAGATCGATAATGGCATTGAACATCAGGGTGCCGTAATCCAGGGGGGCCTCCACGACGGACGGCGCCTCAAAGGCCACTTCTCTTGTCTTGAGGATCAGGGTTTCCTTCCATTTCGGGACATAGGCCGACAGGCCTAAATCTGCCTGGATTTTACGAGCCAGAACATCGCTGGCAGAAGGTTCCCCATGGACCACGAAGACATGGGGACTGCTCTCAAAGTGGTTGACCCATGTGATGATGTCCTTCTGGTCGGCGTGGGCCGAGAAACCTCCGATTGTAAAAACTTTTGCCTTGACGGTTACGTTTTCCCTGAAGATCTTGATCTGTTTTGCCCCGTCGACAATTTTTCGACCAGGGGTCCCCTGGGCCTGAAATCCGACGATAACCAGGCTTGCGCCTTCACGCCACAGGTTGTGCTTCAGGTGATGCTTTATGCGCCCCGCGTTGCACATGCCGCTGCCGGCAATGACAATGGCGGATCCCGATGTTTCGTTGATGGCGATGGAATCCTTGGTGGCCGTCGTGAACCGAAGATTGGGCATATCCAGGGGATCAAAGCCCTGATCCACAATGGCCATGGCCTCTTCATCATAGTATTTTTTGTTTTTTCGGAAGATTTCTGTGGCCTTGATGGCCAGGGGGCTGTCCAGATAGATGGGGATGTCGGGGAGGAGTCCCTGGCGGTAGAATTCACCCAATATGTAAAGAATTTCCTGGGTCCTTTCCACCGCGAAGGCGGGAATCATGACTTTTTCACCTCTGGACACACTGAATTTTATGGCCTCAAGGAGTTCCCGTTTGCTGTCTTCAGCGGAACGATGCAGACGGTTGCCATAGGTCGATTCAGTGAAAAGATAATCGGCATCGAAAATTTCGTAAGGGTCTTTTACAATCAACTGGTCTTTTTTCCCAATGTCCCCGGAAAAGACGACCTTGATCGACTCACCTTCTTCTTCAACCCAGAGTTCGAGTATGGACGAACCCAGGATGTGTCCCGCGTTTCTCAGCCTGGCCTTGATGCCCGGTTCAACTTCGACGATTTTGTCCCTTTCAATGGGGGAGAGGAATTTCAGACTGGCCTCGGCATCCAGTGTCGTATAAAGGGGGACGATTTGCCCCTTGGATTGTCGTTTGTTTTTGCGGGTCTGCCACTCGGCATCCATTTCCTGAATGTGGGCCGCGTCCAGAAGCATGATGGAGCAAAGTTCGGCCGTGGGAGGCGACGTGATAATCTTCCCCTTAAACCCCTCCTTGACGAGTTTTGGAATCTTCCCGCTGTGATCAATGTGGGCGTGGGTCAGGAAAAGGGTCTGAATGGTTTTTGGATCAAAGGGCCATTCCTCCCAGTTTCGAGTTTCCATCTGTCTTCCGCCCTGGAAGAGTCCGCAATCGACAAGAACTCTTTTCCCCCGGGAACTCTCAACGAGATAACAGGACCCGGTGACCGAACCGGCTCCTCCCAAACAAGTTACTTTGATCATATGCTGCTCCTTTCTTTTTCCGTCAGATGAGATGCCACCGTGATGGTGCAGCTAAAGGGTTCAATGAAAGAGATGACGATGGATGAGACGTTTTTCTCGTCCCTTGCAGGCCATCTGTTGTAATCCAATTTGTGTTCTTTGGCAAGGGGCCTGGAGATTCCTGTTCCGCCGCATATTTGGCATATCATGACTGAAATCAGCGGGAAATGAATTTACGTTGATAAATTCGCCTTTTATCTCTACAATAACCCGAATTATTCTGCCCGAGAAACTCCCGGTCCGGCAAGGGGCTGTCCGTTTCTTGGGAGGGTTGTCCACCATAAGAGGGAACGAGACCATGGATCTTTTTGAAGCTATTTTGCAAAGAAGGAGTACCCGGGCCTTTCTGGACAAGCCCCTGGACAGGGAAATCCTTGAAAGACTTCTCAACCTGGCTTCCCAGGCACCCTCTGCGATCAATATCCAGCCATGGGAGTTGACGGTCGTGTCGGGCGAGGAGAAAAAGAGACTCAGCAGGCTTCTGGTCAAGAGGATGAGGGAGCGCAACATCTCCTGCGCACCCGGCGCCAAAAGGGCCTTGCCGGAGTATTTTGTGGACCGGCAGAGAGGTCTCCTCGACAGCATGCTTCCCTACCTGCCCGGGGAGACGGATTTTCAGAATTTTGTCAACGAGGGAAGCTGCAATTTTTATGGCGCACCAACGGCCTTGATCCTTTCAATAGACCGGATTTTTTCAAATGCCCGTCTCACGGATATCGGGATCATCGTGGGGTATCTCGTCCTCGCCGCCCATGGCATGGGCCTGGGGACTTGTCCTATTGGCCTGATCACCGCCTTTGATGAAGAGATCAAGGAAGAGTTGAACCTCTCTGAAGAGAAACAGGTGGTCATCGGTGTTGCCGTAGGTTACCGCGACCCGGATGCACCTGTCAATAAATCGAGGTCTGAAAGGGCACCTTTATCCGAACTGGTCGTCTGGCGGGACTAAGTGCCAGGTCGGAGACGACAGGCTCTGCCGTAGGGCCTTGCATGAATGTCCGCAATTTCAAAACAATGATGACGGGTTCACTTCGACATTCGATACCCTTTTTTCACTATCTCCTGAATGCAGAGGGGGCGCGAGCGCCATGAAAAAAAACCAGCAGGTCGTCACTTTCCTGGGCAAGGATACGGCCTTTGAGGGCAAACTGAGTTTCAATGGAAGCATCCGGATAGATGGGCATTTCAAGGGTGAGATCGAGGCTCAGGGAAATCTCATCGTAGGTGAAGAAGGCATGGTTGAAGCCGACATGCACCTGGCCTACATTGTCATCCGGGGAGAGGTTCACGGCAATATCGTCGCCGATCAGAGAGTGGATATCCGGGCACCGGGTAAGGTCTTCGGCAATATTGAAGCACCTGCTGTGGTTATTGACGAAGGGGTTATCTTTGAAGGACAGACCAAGATGTACCGGGCAAAGGAGGCGGGTGACAGCCGTTCGGATATCGTCGGATCCAACGAATATGCCGGCGGGCCGCCCCCCAATCTGACCGCCATATATGGCATCATCTCGGATGAAAAAACGGGAAAACCCCTCAGAAATGTCGAGGTGAACTGCAAAGGAGGAGAGAAAAAGGCAACGAAGTCGAACGCCTCGGGGTATTATGAGGTGATTCATCTCAAAGACGGGAAATGGAAGTTAAAGGCAAAGGTCAAGGGGTACAGAAAAATGGAATTTCCCGTTGAGATATCGGGTGGGGGGACCTACAAAAAGGACCTCAGCCTGAAGCCTAAAAAATAGGGACGCGTTTGGCGTGTCGGAAAAAATGAATATATTTGGTCATGACACCACAGCTGCATGCGGTCTAAAAAGCCAAACACTCACACAAACAGGATCTCCAGCAGGCTGTTTATCGAATTAAGTCCCACGAGTTCCATCGCGTTCTCTTTGTCTATCCCCTCCATATTGCTTTTGGAAAGAATACACTTGGAGAAGCCCAGCTTGAGGGCCTCTTTGAGTCTCAAAGCGGGTTGACTGACCCCGCGGATTTCTCCTGCAAGGCCGACCTCCCCGAAAAGAACCAATCCTTTTTCCACCGGTTTGTCCAGAAAGCTGGAGATCATTGCCGAGACGATGCCCAGGTCGGCGGCCGGTTCATCCACTTTCAATCCACCCGCCACATTCACAAAAATATCCTGGTCCCCCATCTGAATACCCATCCTTTTTCCCAGTACGGCAACCAGAAGAGAGATTCGGTTGTGGTCCACCCCGATGGCCGTCCTGCGGGGCATGCCCAAGGGGCTGGGGCCGACCAGGGCCTGAATTTCAACGAGCACGGGTCGCGTGCCTTCGATGCAGGGAATGACCACGGATCCGGAGGCCTGCTCGGGCCTTTCTTCGAGAAATATTCTGGAAGGGTTGCCGACTTCAATGAGGCCTGCATCCTTCATTTCAAAGACGCCGATTTCGTTCGTGGAACCAAAGCGGTTCTTGACGGCCCGCAGGATCCTGAAGGCGTGCGAAGCGTCACCTTCAAAGTAAAGGACGGTGTCCACCAAATGTTCCAGCACCTTGGGTCCGGCAATGGCACCGTCCTTCGTGACATGACCGATAAGAAAGATGGGGATACCCGTCTCCTTGGCAAGACTCAGGAGTCGCGTGGAGACCTCCCGCACCTGGCCTACGCTTCCGGGGGCAGAAGGCAGGCCGTCCGTATAGACGGTCTGTATGGAATCCACAACAATCAGATTCGGCCCCAGGTGATTGATCTTTTCGAGGACGTGTTCGATGCAGGTTTCGGTCAACACGTAGAGGTTGTCCGAATGGATCGACAGACGATCCGCCCGAAGCTTAATCTGCTGAGGTGATTCCTCTCCGGAAAGATAAAGAGCCTTAAACCCTTGACCGGCAAGCCGGCTCACGGCCTGAAGGATGAGCGTGGATTTGCCGATGCCGGGATCTCCCCCGATCAGTATCAGCGAGCCTGGAACCAGTCCTCCCCCCAATGTCCGGTCAAATTCGAGCAGACCCGTCCGGAGTCTGAGTTCCGGGTCAAGGGAAATGGCATCGATGGTCTGGGGCTCATTTCCGCGTGAGGATAC
>CAYNYM010000333.1:0-4598 GCA_964401325.1 uncultured Desulfobacteraceae bacterium
AGAGGCTCTACCCAGGCCACGGGAAATCCTTTGCAGTGGACGGGCTGGTTGGAGAATATGAGCGTCGGGTCGGGAGAAAGAGGCGCGAGGATTCTGCCGGAGAATAGGCTCATGGGATTTGGGCCTTGGTGCTATATTCATCGCAGATGGTGAGAAAAGACGATATTCACCGCAGAGACGCAGCCTCCGGCCCATAGAGCCTGCGGCCCGGTGGGAGGACGCAGAGAGGATTGGTAGTTTTCCCCTGCCGGTGAGGGGCCGTCAGGAGAAAAATCTCATGCGCTTTGCGCAGAGAATAGATATGTTTAAATGATATGGGAATAGAGAGGCATGATGAAGCCTTGAGGCGAACAGGATCCACAGTTGGGATATCGTCTTGGAAAGCTTGAAGGTTGGTTGGGTCAGTGCATGGCCGAGAGGTATTGCCGAGCCATCAAAATTTTAACCCCCATGATTTTCTGTCCGAAGTATTTTCCAAAATGCCGAATGTCGCCTGTCAGCAGGTAATCGGCTTTTGCGGAAACAGCCGCCATGAAAACAGGTTTGTCCTTCTGGGGAAGGTCAATCGGACAATCAATAGTTGGATCCATTTCGGGAACGATCTCCATCCTGGACACATATAGCTCAAGCTTGCGCAGTTGCCCCTTCTCGTTGAGGTTGCGTCTGGCTTCTTCGATGACGTAAGCTGAGGCAAGAAGGATGCATTTTCCCTCTGCCCGAATTTTCCATAAACGATCCAGTGCCGAAAGGCCATAGGCAACTGAAAACAGGATATTTGCGTCAAGAAAGACTCTGTCCATTGTCCAGATCTTCGAATTTCTCGTGGGGGATGGCCTCAGGGTCTAAACCCATCTTGCGAACCGCTTCGATGGCGGTTTCGTAGTCTTCACGGGTAATCGCGTTGTTCAAAAGGAACTCCGCCTTCCTTTCGGGGGTATAGGTCTCGACAGGAAGCATCACCACCGGTCTCAAAAGCACCCCTTCAGGGCGGGGCTCCACAATGACAGGTGTACCTTCTTCGAACCTGTAGCTCTGTCGGATTGATGCGGGAATGACCACCGTTCCACGCTTTCCGATTTTAATCGTTTTTTTCTGCATTGTTTTTTGCCTCTGAATATCAGAATATCGGGAATTCAGGAATTCGTCAAACGGAAAGTGATTTTAAAATAGATTGTTGAAAACAGAGAAAAGAGAAAGCGTATTATTATGTGATTCTCCGGTAGCTTTACGTCTCTAAGTCCGGTGAGGGCATGACCCCAGCATGGCGGGACGGGCTGGGCGTTAAAAACTAAAGACAGTAATACACCCCACTACGATGCTTCGCACCTACGGGGCCCCGATACCGGGATTTCCCCCACAATTCAGGCGGACAAGTCCACTTAACTCCGACAGGCAGAGATCGCACTCTCCGACGCGCCAAAGCCGCTATGGCGACGGTGCGGGATCGCGGAGAAATGAAAAAAGGCCGTTCCAATGGTTCCAATTTTTTAAAGTCCCGGTTATCAACCCTAAGCTTTTTCGCCCAAGACCAAGAGTTCCTCAAGATCCAGAAGGGATCTGTCCTCAACCGAAGCGTCCCTCATGCATAGCGGTCGTCCCCTGCCAAGGGCTAGGAGCTTGACGGTCTTGTGAAAAGTCAAGAAGCAACCTTTTACGAATGCATCAAAAATAGGTGAAATGAGTCAAACAAGGTTGTCGGGATAGGTTGACAGGCCTTCTGCTTTTGCGGCTTCGAGAAGTCTTTTGTCGAAGCAGGCAAAAAGAAATGGCTCCAGTGCATGCTCGTGAACAGCCAGCGCCGAAGCAAGATGAATGGCATCAAAGCCTCTCAAAGGATGGACGGATACTAACCTGCCAATTGTTTTGTTGAGTTCTTCGGAAACTTCCACGCGAACGAATGATGCCCAATCATCATGAAAGGAATCAATAAGGTGTTTGATTGTCGTTCCGTCAAGGTCACCCTCTCTCTTTTTTCGATATAAAGAGGCCAGGGTTTCAGCATAACCTACCGAAGACATGACAATGGCCCCGGCGTCCTTCCAGAATTGGATGACCCCGTCAGACCCTCTCTCCCTGAAATATTTTTTTACCAGAGCGCTCGTATCTAAATAGAGGATCATCTTCGATCCTCGGTGACCATTTCCGATACAGGTTTTCCGGAAATTTCAAGGGGGTCCGGGATATCTTTTGCTATTTGCCTTGTTGGAAGGGTGACCATGCCTTTAACAACCAAAGGTCCCAGAGATTCGGCAACCGATTTTTTGTTGGGTTGCTCCTTGACGATACGCGCGATGACTTTCCCTCTCTCGGTAATCACGACATCTTCACCCTTTTTTACGATTAGAAGGAATCGGCTCAAGTTGTTTTTAAGGTTTTTGATGCCCGTTGACAGCATGTTTCACCTCCAAGAGACTACTTATTTATTCATGGTAGCTACTTGAAAGGGTCCTGTCAATCAAATAAATAGTGGGGAATAAATTGAGATAGGCAAATTATTATTGCTGATCTTAGATATGTTTTTTAAATAATCAAATATAGGCATCAGGATCATTTAAATTAATCTTTAGTTGCATTTTTATTTCAGTGTAGTGTGAAAATTACCGATTTTAAATGATGTTGCAAATTTTTTATAAGCCTCTCACCAATAAAGTGGTCGATTATGAGTATTGATGAAAGCGCGAAGATAGTCAGAGTGGAAAGCTGGAGGGAAAACGGCCTCAACCGGCCCTATTTGCCCTATCTTTTCCCATTTATTCTTTTGCCGTCATAAGTTATGGGGGGTACGTCCTCGATTTACCCAAAAGTCTCGTCTACCTCGCTATGACCATGTTAGTCGCCTTCAGCCTTTATTGCTTCAGAAAGGCCTACCAGGAGGAGGTCAGGTTTTCATTAGATTGGCTTTCAATCCTCGCGGGTTTTCTCGTTTTTGCAATATGGATTTTGCCGGAGGGCCTCTACCCCAAGGTCGGACACTCGGAATTCAACCCTTACGCACATGCGACAGGATACGGTGTCTATGTCCTTATCGGTTTTAGATTAATTGGGGCGGTCCTGGTTGTACCCCTGATGGAAGAATTGTTCTGGCGTTCATTTGCCTTGAGATTCCTTATAAATTCCGATTTCAAGTGTGTTCCGCTCGGGCAGTTTACCTGGTTTTCTTTCCTTTTGGGCTCTACCGCATATGGTTTTGAGCATCACCGCTGGCTCGTGGGCATCATTGCCGGAATGGTTTACGTGGGCGTTTTCTACCGGAGCAAGAATCTCTTTTCCCCCATCCTCTCCCATGCGATAACCAAGCTTCTCCTGGGCACTTACGTGCTTCTTACCAGCCAGTGGTATTTTTGGTAGGGGTTTTTTCAAAACTTCAACTGATTGAAAATGAAGGGGCCAGACAAAAATTACTAATTTGCCTTTCCTCATGAATCCTCCATAGAGATGCATCTTATGTAAAAAAATACCAGGAAGCGGATACAATTTACATAGTTGTTGGTATTTTTTTACATGATCTTTTCGCCTGCTGTTCTTTTCTTTCTTAACTTTCTGAAATTACAAGTGGTTATCGTTGATGGGTTCTGCCGAATCGGTTGGTATGTTTCTTGTAAGTTTGCATGTCAAATACGCAAGCCAGGGA
Source organism: uncultured Desulfobacteraceae bacterium (assembly GCA_964401325.1). Taxonomy (GTDB): domain Bacteria; phylum Desulfobacterota; class DSM-4660; order Desulfatiglandales; family HGW-15; genus CAYNYM01. The sequence goes on from CAYNYM010000333.1 coordinate 3,632, forward strand.
GAACGTGGGCAGCATCTGCCAATTTTATGATCTGGCTTATCGATTCCGTAGAACCCTTCCAATTGTTCCGAGAGGAAGTATCCACCCGGTCCTGAGTAAAATCTCCCGGTGGTCGGTTTCGATTGACATCACAGGACGCAATGCGACGGAATATATAAGAAGTGTGTTTCATTATGGGTTGGTCAGTTTTTATGCCTCAATAGAGGGGGGGGGAGATGAAGTCAATAAAGGTCATTTTTTTAAGTTTTTTAGTCATCGGAATATCAATATGCTTTAGCCCGCTGTCTTGGGCAGTTCCAAGTCTACAGCTTTATATCCCGGGTGCAACATATGATTCGGTGACGGAGACGTGGATTTACCCTGGTGTAGAATATGATTTTTGGGCAGTTGGGGCTGATAGTGATCCGGACGTTACGATATTAGACGTGAAGCTTGCCGCATCGGTTAAGGATGATCAGACCGGTTCAATATCGATCCAACCTATTTTGGATGACGGAACCCTTGGGAATGCCCTGATCGGGGTATTTTTTGAGGGTAGCATTCCTGTCAAAGGCGACGGCAAAGAACTTCCGACCCATGGGATCTATCCCAGCGATTATTACCAATTCAGTCTGGGTGATTTTGTCTTGAATGAAATCGGAATTCCCGATTTCGATAAAGACTATGATCCCGAAAATCCCGAAGCTACAAATGCCTGGGGAAAGATAACGGAATACCACGTTACGGTATCGGGCGGCTTTGATTGGGTCCATTTTGATCTCTTTAACCATATCGAGGGAGAAAACAGTGCATTGTTTGCACCTTTTTCTCATGATGCCGATGCAGAGGACGGCGGCGGCGGAACCGGAGGTTCCGTCCCTGAACCGGCCACCATGCTGCTCGTTGGAATCGGGATCGTAGGAATCGGGGCGACCTTTAGAAAGAGATTCGCGAAATAAACCGATCGACTTTCAAAAGGGAAAAGGGG
>CAYNYM010000334.1:0-4588 GCA_964401325.1 uncultured Desulfobacteraceae bacterium
TGGAGGGCCGGTTGAGCATGACGCCCCGGGGAACGTCGCCGATGAGCGACGGGGTGGTTTTGTCGCTGTCGGGCGTGAAATTGAAGTGGATGTAGGAACTCCCCACTTCACTGTGGTCCTTGCGGCTGGTTCCTCCTGCCATCAGACAGTCACAGAAATTGATCAGACTGCCCAGGGTAACGAAGGGAAAGAGTATCGTTTGCTTCAGACCGACGCAGTGGGCCCCGTTGGCCTCTTCTTCCAGAATACATCCTTCGCGGACATGGGCCCCCGAGGCCATGTTGGCCTTCTCCAGGAACACCGCCCTTTTGAAATACCCCGCTTTGAGCTCGACCTTGGGCCCCAGTTGACAATTCTCCACCGTGACCGGACCTTCGTGGCCGATCTGGACCCCGGCCGAGATGACCGTATCCTCGCCATAGATGCGACACCCCGGAAATATCTTCACACCATGACCCGAAATCCGGTCCACCTGCACGTCGTCGCCTATGTCAAGCGTCAAGGGATTGGGGATATCCACCCCCTTTTCGATCAAATGGACGATCTTGTCAGAACACCTGGGTTCGAGTTCCATCTTTTCCTCCAGTGCGGTGCGTAAAGTTGTTTAAAGGGAAACCTTTTTTTTCGGGTCAGGAAGCGATTATTCGCTCCGGGTGGCAATAACAATTGAAGCGTTCATCCCTGGCAAAGCCTACAACCGTCACCCCGGTCTTTTCTCCTATGGAGACCCCGGCCGACGTGGGAGCGGAGACCGAGGCGATAAGGGGAATTCCCGCCATAACGGCCTTGAAAACCATGTCGGCGGGCAGACGGCCCGAAACCGCGAGCCAGACGCTCGAAAAATCGATGCCCTTTTTCATTCCGCCGCCGATGGCCTTGTCCACGGAGTTGTGTCTGCCGATATCCTCTGCGCAGACAAGGGGTTGTCCTGCCGGGGAAAAGAGAATAGCACAATGGGTGCCCCCTGTCAGGTTGTAGAGCGGCATCTTCGAGAGGTGCCCGACGCCCTCCACCAAAACCTTAACGGGTACCGAAAAGCCGGTGTCCGGGAGTTTGCGGGATGTATGAGGGTCCAGTTCGAGATCAATGTTTTTGGTGCCGGTGGATTCCAGGATATTTAGGGGTGATACGCTGTCCCTGAGGTTCGAAACCCGCTCCACAAGGGCATTCTCTTCACAAATGGTCAGAGATGCCAGGTCCTCACGTTTTTCTATGAGCCCCCGGGTCAAGAGAAAACCGAGCATGTACTCTTCGATCATAAAGGGAGAAAGGACGACCCGGAGAAAATCCCTGCCCTCCAGGCGAATCGCCAACCGGGATTCCTTTATGATGTCATCGGCCAGTTCAGTTCTTGCCCCACTTTGCTCAAAGCGATGGATAAACCTGTTTTCGGTAATCTCGTACACTCGATACTCCTCTCCAGGGGGTCCTGCGGTTCAACCCTCACGAAAGATGGAGTCGTCCATGATGGGGCACAAACCCCCCCTGAGATCCTGGTTCCCGGTTAGAACCGTTTGCGGATCGTTGCGCCCCCTCCGCCGTGGATCAGGGTTCCAGCGCCGGGCATATGACCGGGACATGCATAAAGTCTTCTACAAGGCCCGCATCCATTCCGCCCTGAGGCCGATCTCACCGCGCAGGGCGCGGTCTATCATATCCAGGGCCTCCTGTTTGCCCTTGGGCAACCGGGCCTTGACCGGGAGGTAGTTGGAGGCATGATTGGAGAAGAACAGGCCTTTGGTCAGATCGGTATGGGCGATCATTTCCCGGAGTTCCGCAAGGAGTTCAGGCTCGCTGGGGAGTTGGAATTCCCCCTTGCGGTATTGGTCATAGAGCGTGGTCCCGGGATAGAGCATGACCGTCAGGGCGCCTATGAAATTGGGATCCATTTCGCTCAGGAGCTTGCCCGTGGCCCTGGCGTGTTCTAATGCACCCTCGCGACCGGCAATGCCAAGGAGAACGGTGACGGACAGCGTTATGCCGGCTGCCTTGACCTTTTTTCCCATCTCGATGCAGGTCCGGGCGTCGGATCCTTTCCGGATCTTTTCACGGACCTCGTCGTCCCCGCTCTCGACTCCCAGGAAAAGAATCCCCAGACCGTTTTCCCTCAATTCGACCAGTTGTTCCGGGGTCTTCATCTTGATCCCCTTCACATTGGCATAGGCCCCGACGCGTCTTACCCAGGGGAGATGCTCCTTGATCCTGTCGAGGATCCACATGAGCCTTTTCTGGGGTATGATCAGGGCATCTCCATCCATGAGAAAAACCTTGTCCTGCCGCTTCATATATTTCGAGGCAAACAGGATGTCACTCAGGATTGTTTCGTTGTCCTTGATTCTGAAACGTTTGTTCTTGTAAGTACCGCAAAAGGTGCACTTGTTATGGGAACAGCCCACCGTGACCTGAAGGAGGATGCTGTAAGCCTCACTCGGCGGCCTGATACAGTCCCCTTCATAATGCATGCCTTCGTCTTCAACCGGATATGCCATGGGAATCCCGTCCTTTTCTTTATTTTGTTCCATCATCTGCTGGGTTTCTGAAAACCACGTCCCAACCCGGTCAACGGGGTTTTGTAGGGCGTGCCAAAGATTCCTGCCTTTTGCAAGGCAGGGGTTTGATAACATCCTTCTCTGCTGCGTTTTTTTGATGGTATTATAAGGTTTGGTGAAGAAAAGTCAAATGAACCCTGAATACCCCAAATCGGCCCCCTCATTCACACATCATCCCTGAAATCAGGAGACTTAGGAGAATTACCGGTCACCGGTAGGCGTATTTTATAGTAAATCAGTCTTGATTATAAAGGCCTATTGGTATAATAAGGACATCTGACCTGCATCCCGGGTGGAACAGGACGTTGCCAAGGGATATCAGGTTGATATTCTTCACAGAAAAAGGAGTGAGTTATGCCCGAAGTCATAGAAGGTGTTTACTTTATCCAGGGGCAGGACGAAGCTATTCCCGATGCCCATGTCTATATTCTTGGAAAACCCGGTTCAAAGGACCTGACCCTCATCGATGCCGGGCTGATGGGAAAGGGCGATTACAAGGTACAGAGTATCCGGGACTTTGGACTGGATCTTGAAGACGTCAAGCGGGTCGTCATGACCCATACCCACCTGGATCATATCGGCTGCCTGGCTGAAATCAGAGAGCAAATGCCCTGGCTGGAGCTGTGGGTCCATGACATCGAAGCCGGCCCTCTCGAAAGCGGAGATGATCGGACCGTCTATGGAATGGATATGTTCAAGAGCATGATGCAGGGACAGTATCAGCTCAAACCCGGTGATTTCACTTTTAAGGTGGAGCGCAGGCTTCAGGGGGGGGAAACCCTGGAGATAGGGGACATGTTCTGGGAAATTCTCCACATCCCGGGGCATTCCGCAGGATCGATTGCCCTCTATGATCGGTCAAACAGGGTGCTGGTGCCCGGCGACACGGTCTATGCCGACTATGCCATTGGGCGTTTCGATCTTTACGGGGCCGAGGCCGCCGCCCTGAAGGCCTCCCTTATGCGGCTTGCCGAACTGGATGTGGACATTTTGCTGCCCGGTCATAATCGGATCATGACGGAAGTTCCCGAGGGTTATATCGCCAATACGGCCAGACAGTGGGGGCCCTACCTGACCTGAATCAAGCTGTGGTTGACGCGGGTGCCTGGAATCCCGATTGAGTCGATCTCAAGGGGGTGGGTAGACCTAACAGGTGCAAGAGCAGGGGTAACCGTTATTGGTGCGCCCCTGCAAAATCAATGATCGAGCGGATTGGGTCAGGCTCAAACAGCACGAATAGGCCATAATCAATAAAAAAATAACCCCGTAAACGCCTTTTCGCGCACTCGGGGTAACCTATCATCAGGTGTCAGCGTGGCTGGTCGAGTTTGATGCGCCAGCCATTTTAAGGAGTGAAACGATGCTTCTCATCGAAAATCTTAAAGTTGAACTTTCAGATAAAATCATTCTGAAACAGATCAATCTGGAGATCCCGCAGGGAGAGACCCATATTCTTTTCGGACCGAACGGTTCGGGGAAGACATCTCTCCTGATGACCATCATGGGATATCCCCAGTACAAGGTGGTATCCGGGAGTATCCGGTTCAAGGGAGAAAATATCACCCATATGCCTATCAATGAACGAGCCGAATTGGGTATCGGCATGTCCTACCAGCGGCCTCCGACCATCAACGGGCTCAAGACCCGTCAAATGGTACGGATTTGCGGGAAGGAGCAAGTAGATGAAGAGGCCCTGGCCGACACGGTTAATTTCCGTGATTTTCTGGAGCGGGACGTGAATGCCGGGTTTTCGGGGGGAGAAATCAAGCGTTCGGAACTCCTGCAATTGATGGCCCAGGACCCGGACCTCATGCTCTTCGACGAGCCTGAATCGGGCGTGGATATGGAGAATATCTCCCTGGTGGGAAAGTCGATTGCCTCGCTCCTGCAAAGGAACGGCCGCATCAACCACTCCAAGTCCAGGATGCAGAAGAAACTCGAAAGAAAAAAGATGGGGCTGATTATCACCCATACGGGGTACATCTTGGACTATGTGACGGCGGACAAGGGACAGGTGCTCTTTGACGGCATGCTGAGTT
>CAYNYM010000335.1:0-4587 GCA_964401325.1 uncultured Desulfobacteraceae bacterium
CGTGCATTCATTGATTTCGGAGGGGCCGGCGCCTTCCTCGCCAGGGGGAGGGTGATCAGAGTCGTACCGGCAGATCAAAGGGAAGTGATTAGGGCAATGGCGGAATTCGCAGACTGTGGCGACCACTGTTGCGGTCATTGAACGATCTTCAGTGGCGTTGAAAAGAGCAAGACGCTACACTTTCATGCCAGTGGCCCAAGGATTTGATCATCATGCCGTGCCCTTCAAAGCCTGTTGCCTCATGTAATTGTCCAGGGCGGCCTGCAGGGTATCTCCGGCCAGATCTGCGCAGTGAATATGGTCGCTGGGGAGCCCGCCTACGGATTTCTGGATCATGTCACTGTCGATTTCGATGATTTCATCCGGCGTTTTACCCTTGGCGAGTTGGGTTGCGGCATGAACACAGTTCAGGCTGTAAGCACAACCGTCGGTCCATTGGGATGTCTTGACCACCTGATCTTGTTCGAATTTGAGGCAAATTTCCATAGTATCCCCGCACTTGCCCGTGATGCGGGCCTTTCCGTCAGGGTCTTCAACGTGGGAATTCAGCCAGTAAGTGGCGCCCATCCAGAGACAAACAACGACAAACAGGACACCGAAAGCCGTCAGAAAGTAGTAGAGATATTCAATCATCGTAAGCCTATAATTTTATGGTATAATCGTTATTATCAAATGTAGATACTCAGGATCCGGATGTCAAGGGGGCCCACAGGTCGGGTTGGCCGCCCTGGGAAGTGAATATCAGGTGCGCAGGTGCGTCGACACCGGGCAAAAAACTGGCCTCGGATGTACCAGAACCGGTCTCGGAACACGAAAGGAGGCAGGCGTTGGCCATAAGATTCAAACCTCCAAATCTGTCAATGGCACTTCGGGCCATCGGAAGAACGGAAAATGCACCGGAAAACCTGAAGAAGGCCCTGGATCCGGGACGGGACTTTGGACCAATCACTGCTCCCAGGCCCGGGGATTGGCTTGCGGAACGCACGGAAAAGGGACAGACTTTCGGTGATTTTTTGAGAACTGGTCCAGACAGGCCGGGCAGGGAGCGGGACAAGATCTATCTTCAGCCCTTGGGGGAATTCCCGGAAGACCGGAGCCCTTCCCTTTCGGCACTGAGGGAATACGGCGCGACCTACTTTCAGATGGAAGTGGTGCTTCTCCCGCCCAGGGACGTATTCGGGGGAAAAATTCAAACCCGCGTCAATCCCTTTATCGATAAGGTTCAGGTATTGAGCAGCGATGTGCTGAGAATGCTCAAAGGGGTCTTCCCTGAAGACGCCTATTGCCTCCTCGGGATCACATTGGAAGATCTCTATCCCGATCCTTTCTGGAATTTTGTGTTCGGGCAGGTATCCCTTATACATCGGATGGGGGTCTTCAGTTTTGCCCGCTATGATCCGGTCTTTTACGGGGAAAGAAGAAGAAAAGGAAATGAACAACTCCTGTTGAGGCGGAGTTGTAAAGTCCTGGCCCATGAAACCGCCCATATGTTTTTATTGAAACACTGCATTTTTTTCCGATGCGTTATGAATGGGTCCAATCATCTCGAGGAGAGCGATGCCCGCCCCCTGAACCTCTGTCCGGTCTGCCTGCGCAAACTCCAGCACATGGTCGGGTTTGATGTAATGGAGCGGTATGAGGGACTCCGGGCTTTTTACAGGAAGTTCGGCCTTTCTCATGAGAAAAAATGGATCGAAAAAAGGCTGAAAAGAATCGGACCCTTTCTACATCCTATGAAGAAGCACCAAAGATGAAGAAGAGAAGGCACCTTTGAGCTTTAAGGCCGGTGGGCGGATGCGAAAAGAAACTTGACAGGTACGGGGACATTTCGAGGTCCCCCTGGTTACGCGCCGTGATTAAAAAGACGGTGAAAGACGTTTCCGAGAGCTCACATGCAAAATAGTATGGGTGGCTTCCTGAAGGGGAACGTGTCTGAAGGAAATGCATCGGCACAGGGTTACGAAGTGGGACGTGTTTTGAATGCATGAGTAAATGGGATGTAATCGCAGGTAAAATAATATTGACAGGGCAGGAATTTTCATGTATTGATATTAAACACGTTGACTAAATCGGTTTTCAATGCCTCTTTGGTCGACCCTTCAACCATAAACATTGATTCTTCCACTTGGAAAGTTGATTTTTCCATCTAAAACGTTACCCTCTCCATCAAGAGCGAGTTCAAAGAACGACATTAAAAAAGTTTGTGTCTTTTTTTCTCCGAGCCTCAAATTGAGATTTTTGTGGGATATCGAGTTGGCCGGGCAGGGCGCCTTGCAGGTCCTCAAGGGCCAGTCGAAGATCCCGTCTTCAGCGGGATTGGAGTATTGGAAAAAGGATTTCGTCGCATAAGATCATTTTACCTACGACGCAGATACACGAGAATAATCCAGGTGGAGATGCTCTTTGTTTTTTACCGGCCAATATCCCGATATTCCATTATTCCGGTTGTCATGTAAGCCTGCAATGTCGGCGTCAGCTCTATGGCGTGAAACCAAAGCCTGGTCCTCTGGGCTAGGATTCTTTACTCTACACGTCCCTTTTCTGAATTTCCGGACTGCCTCATGGGTTTGAACAGGGGCATACCGATTGCCTCCCGAGCTCATTTTAAAAATATCCGATCCTTAACGCCATGGCAACTTTGCAGGGCGGAAATTTATCTTGATATATAATATCCCAGGTTAAACGTTAGGCTAAAAAACCTCATTGTACAAAACAAGTGTGACCGAGAACATCGGTCGTCCAATGGCGAAATGAACTTTTTCGAGGGCTCTCACGCCCGCTTTCCTGAACGGGGCTGTAAAAATGCACCGTTGTTAGTGCCGGAGGCATTCAAATAAGGGACATTTGACGGAAAACAAAAAATTGAGGAGGGTATGATTATGAAGAAGTCAGTGTTGGCCATTCTGGTTGTGATGATCTTTGGTTGTGCGTTTATTTGGCAGGTAAACCAGGCGGCGGCCAAAACCATTGAGCTGAAATTTGCCCATGCCTTTTCCCCAAAGCATACGATGCAGCAAAAGGTTTTTATGCCCTGGGCCGAAAAAATCAACAAAATGACCAATGGAAAGGTCAAGGTCACCTTTTTCCCGGGTGGCGCCCTTGGAAAGACCCCTGATCATTATGCCCTGGCGGAAAAGGGTATTGCGGACATCATCTATATCCTGCACGATTACACGCCCGGTCGGTTCCCCATGACGTCCGTATTCGAACTTCCTTTCATGATCCCGTCAGCTACCAAGACGTCCACGGCCATGTGGAAGGTCTATGAGAAATTCCCTGAATTCCGGAAGGAATACAGCAAGGTAAAAACGCTGGCACTCTTTTGCCATCCGGGCGGACATTTCAACACTGTAAAAACCCCGATCAAAAGCATCGATGACTTGAAGGGAATGAAATTCAGGACGGCCAGTCCTCATGTCACCAAGGCCCTGAAGGTCTTTGGCGCGGTTCCCGTAAACATGCCGGTAACCGAAGCCTATACGGCTCTTGAACGGGGCGTGGTAGAGGGGACCGTGCTGCCATGGGAAGGAAACTTTGTCTTTAAGTTGGCGGAATTGTTGAAATGGTCTACTGAGGTCGACTTCTACACCATGACCATGATGGTTGTCATGAACAAGAAAAAATGGGATTCCCTGCCCGACGATGTGAAAAAAGTGATCGATGAGACCACCGGCATGGCCATGTCTCAGGAGTGCGGTAAGGTGTATGACGAAGCCAGACCGATCATGAAAAGCCTTTGTCTGAAGAAAGGGATGCAAGTGGTTGAGGGAGGACTCCCGCCCGCCGACATGAAAAGATTGCATGACCTCACCATACCGCTCAGAAATGAGTGGATCGAGGATATGAATGCCAGAGGCCTTCCGGGAAAAGCCGTGCTTGACGCCGCGGTTCAGCTTCTCGGTGAGTAGCCGGGGTCCGATGCACTACGAGAGACCCTTGGGTCGAGGCATTGGAGAAAGACACTTCGGGGGAGGGGCAGTCAGGAAAACGGGTTGTCCTCTCCTCTCTTTGTCTTTGCCCCAACCGTGTGATTTTAGGGATCTGCTTTGTCCGAACGGAAATGAAAAATTCCAGCCCGGATGACCAGGTTTTTGAAAGCGAAGTGAAGGGGGTTGCTTAACGGCATGGACGCGAAGAACATTTCAAAAAAACTGGGGGTGTTCAGCAAGCTATTGAAGTATGTGGGGGCCTGTGCACTATTTGCGATGATGTGTCTCACCACGGTCGACGTGGTGGGCCGCTATGTGTTCAATTCCCCTATTATAGGCGCTTTCGAGTTGACCGAGTTCCTGGTGCTGATCCTGATCTTTTCTTTTCTTGCATACACCCAATCTCAAAAAACCCATGTATCCGTCGATCTTCTTGTCGCCCTCTTTCCGGAGAAGATTCGGGTTTATATCGAACTCTTCAACCATCTGGTGTGTCTCCTGCTGATGTTTCTGATGACGTGGATGGGGATCAGAAAGGCGTTTGAATTGAAGGAGGTGGGGGAAGCTTCCCCGAACCTTGGGATTCCGGACTACCCCTTTGTATTCTTCCTCGTGCTCGGCAGCGCGATCATGTGCATCGAATACATAAGAGATCTTA
>CAYNYM010000336.1:0-4578 GCA_964401325.1 uncultured Desulfobacteraceae bacterium
GTCTGAGTTTGTTCAAAATTTGGCTGAAGGCACTGGTTTAAGGGGTATGAAGGGGGGGCAAGCTAGAGATTTATATTTTGAGAAAAATAAAGATAAAAATCTTTTGCGAGATGAACTTATAGAAACTCATAGAAAGAAAACAGGTAGCTTAATTGTGGCTGCGGCAAAAATGGGTGGAGTGTTAGGTGGCGCCGACTCAGAGAGTTTGGCTTTGTTTGAGCAGTATTCTAAAAGTATTGGTTTGGCATTTCAGATCAAGGATGACATTTTAGATTTCGAAGGAGATGCTGAAACTTTGGGAAAAAAGGTGCAAAAGGATTTTAAAAAAAAAGGCTTTATAAAAATTTTGGGTTTAGATGCATCTAAGCAAGCACTAAATGATTTAATCCAAGAGGCTGTCGATTTTGCAAAGAAGCTGCAAAGTAATGAGCTAGAAGAATTGAGTAGGTTTATTTTTGAGAGAAAAAAGTAATCCTATAAATAGAAATTAAAAATTTAGGAAATCTCTGACACTGGTGTTTTTAGTTGTTTTTGCTACACTTCATTCGTCTAATGCGTGGAAGATACAGTTATCACAATCGTAATTATAGCTCTGTTGGTCAGAGTTCTGTGGATCGCTTCAGAGCCCTTTTTTTCGTTACCGTTTTTATATTTGCACTGGTTGTTGGTAGGTTGATTTGGTTACAGTTGGTGCACGGAAATGACTATACATTGCTTGCAGAGGAGCAAAATAGTCGATCCGGCATCCTGCCACTCATGCTCCCTGAGGCCAAGGACAGCCCCTTGTCCACAATAAGGATATCGAACCAGGGCCTCGTAATCTAATACCAATTCGGCCCGCAGCGGATTTAGATGTATATAGCGTACCAGCTCCAGCAGATAGGGATCTTCCTGACACAAAATGGACTTATACCGGTTTTGAAACAGATGGCCAAAGCGGCTGTGACGCCGATTGTAATTGACCACATACCCGGTTAAAAGCCTTTGCATGACCCTGGAGACCGGGGCGTCGCCCGTTCTCAATAAGAGGTGAAAATGATTGGGGATCAAGGCCCATGCATAGCAAGGGGTATGGGTCTCTGACAGTATTTGTCCGAGTCGATTCAAGAAATCCTTGTAATCGGCCTTGTCCAAAAAAATCGCCTGGCGATTAATGCCTCGACCTATGACATGCTGAAGAGCCCCTGGGGTATCAATGCGTGATTTTCTTGGCATGTTTACCGTTTAGCAGGCTAAAATCTCTACGTCAACTGATTATTTTATGTACGTCCCTCATCTCGGCCCACGCGCCGCCGGCATTGCCGTTTGTCGGCATGGCCAGGATCTCGACACCCAACTCCCTGGCCCGAGAAGCACCCACGGCCGCACCCCGGGCCTTGAAGGTCCCGGTGGCAATGATCCCGTCATCCTTCATGTAGAGGAAGGGCATGCCGAGCTGGGCACCGAGCGTCCGTAGAGGCACCAAGGGGGTCATGCCCTCTCCCAGGCTGACGATATTTTCCCTTTTCCTGACGGGCAACAACTCCCGGTATCGCCAGAGGTCGGCGGGGCGTGAAAGAAGGGCATCCTTGCGAAAATTCTCGCGAACTTTTTTCAGATCGTACCGCACCAGAAGAGGAGAACCGCAGCGGCAGACCTGAATCTGCTTCTCACTCTCATAGGTAACACTGCACCTGGGACACGCCAGATGGGTTACGTACATACAGGAACCTCCTTATTTCAAAAGCCCGAGGGCCTGCCTCCCGACGGGTACCCCCTCCGGGTATTCAAATCAAGTCCGCTACGCGGGTCCCTTGCTCTGATTCGCCAGGCCCCTGCGCCTATGCGATATTCGGCATCAGTGCCCACTTTATGAACCAGTCGCCGGTTTCCGGTTCTCTGTCCAGGCAGACAATGCCTCCGTTCTGAAACTTGATGATCTTTTTTTCAATGGATCCGGTAATCAGATAGGAGGCCATCCTTTCCATGAAGGGCAGGTGTCCGACCAGCATGATATCTTGTTCATCGAGGCTCCCGGACGCAACGGCTGCAACGTCGTCCAGCGGCTTGAGTCCTTCCATGGCCGCCATGGGCGCCTTCGGATCGAGTGCCGCCTGAAAAACGGCCGCGGTCTGGCGTGCCCGGGCCTTTGTACTGTGCCGAATTTGCCTGACCTTGATGTGATATCCCTTTGCGACTTGGGCGATTCTTTCAACCTCTGCGATGCCTTCCTCCGACAGGCCCTGTTCGGGCGAGATCTCTTTAGGCAGGCTCCTGCCGTGTTGCACGAGATAAAGCGACATAGCTTTTCTCCTTTTAAGTTTCGGGAAACCACGGAGGGGATTTTGCCTCCTGCCGAAGATGAAAATGCGGAACAAAACTGAGTCTGAGGAGTTCCCCATTTAAAAATGGCCATTTTTTCAAGCCCGGTGGACAACCAGAAAAAAATGACCCATCGAGCCCCTTCACTGCCGTTCCGAGTCATGCACACGGATCAGGGCATGTGTCTCATTGCCCTCTTTATAGATCAGGGTGTTTTGGTCCAATAATTCAAGGGAAACCTTTGATTGTTCCAGACCGCCTCTCCCGTCACCCCGCACCTCCTTACCGAAGAGAACATTGCCGAGACTGTACGGCCCCGGGGCAAGATCCCGCCACATCAGGTCACCGGCCTCGAAGTACTGCAACCGGTCGACCTCCAGCACCCCCCGGAAGGTCTCGTTTCCGGGCACATAGACGATGCGGATGACCGATCCGTTGTTCTGGACCTTCCAGAGCCCTTCAAAGGGGGCCTGTTCGCCCACGGTGACCACCCCGGGGATGACCACCGGCCCATGAAACGTGTTGATCCGGACGTCCACCTTCCCGGGTTTCGTGGGCGTAAAGCTCAGCATCGAGTATTGATTATTGTGGGAATAATAGGTCTTGGCTATGCCGGCACCGGTACAGGATACACTTTCCAGGGCCTGATTTGCGATATCACGCCACCGGTAACGCCGACCGTCGGGACCCGTCACAAAGGCCCGGTGATTGTGAAAGCCCCTGATATGGAACCCGAGGGAGATGGCCTTTCCGACCGTTTGGGGCTCTTTGATTCTCTGAACCGTGAGGGTGTCTCGGTTGAGCACGAGGGCGAAGACGTTATCGCTGTTTTGACTCCCGTAGGCCAGACCCCGGTTGATGGGGCTGGAGAGGCGGATCTCCCGCAACCCTCCCCACCCCGCCCCGGGGACTTGACTCAGGGCGATCTTTCCCACGAGCCGGCCCATGCCTTCAAAGGGATCGTCGGGGCTGATCCGGACCTTTTGATAACTTTTGCCCCGCCCTGCCGTAATCCATTTGCCGTTGCACCGCTCGGAGGCAAAAATAAAGGGGACCGTCGTGGCTCTCATTTTTCCGGTAATGTCATATTCCTGAATTTGTGCTCCCATGAGCACGCCGGTATCGATGGAGGGCTTCCGGAGCAGGAAAACCGGGAGTTGAGAGGAAGCAAAGAGGCCCTTGTGGCAGAACTGGATGCGCACGTCGGCCCCGAAGGGGACGATTGGAGGGATGGAAAGGGACGCGTTTTTCGGAGCCGTGGGCACGAACACGAAGTAATCCGAGATCCCCCACCGGGACTTGAGGGATTCGATCCCGGCGATGAGGTCATCCACGTTCCGGTCCAGGAACGACTCACTCACATTGATGCCGATACTCTGCAAAAAATTGTCCAGCAGGGCCCCGCTGAAGGAGCTGCCTGCCGCCGCCTGCGCCGTCATTCCGGCCGTCTTGAGCCCCACTCCCGCGCCGATCACATAGCTCAGGAGCCCGCCGAGGGAGACATTTCCCACAAAGCGCTGGACCTTCATGGCCTTGGGATATGACCAAGCCAGGGAGCTGTAGTCACAGGCATGAAAGGGGCGGAACTGTTCCAGATTGTTACTGTCGAGGACCGTTTGAATCCTTGCCATTACTGCAGGAGACTCCTCCCCATAGATCTCGGCGGAGGAACAGGCCGGGTACACAGCAAGGCCCGCGCAAAGGGTTCCGAGGAAAAACAGAATACGCCCGAATCGGCAGATCGCCGGTCTTCTTTTTTTCATTTTATTTTCCCCATGCTGAAACTCCCGAACATGGGCTCATTCGAAATAACGTAGCCGTCTTTTCTTTTGACGAGGTAGATGTTCCATTCCTTGTCATGGCTGTAACAGTTGCTGCCCTTGGGGAAGTAGGAGCGCCCGGTATAATAGTTGATGATTTCTTTGGTCAGGGGGTTCTTCTTGTAGGCATCGAATCGAAGGACATAGGTGATGCGGCTGAAATGACAAGGGTCTTTTGCCTCCTTCCGGCTGCCCGCGTGCCTTGTGTATCTGCCGACGTATTCACCTCTGTTTCTTCCCGGCCGGAAGGTCAGGATATTTCCTCTCTTGCCCCATCGGCCGATAAGCGTCTCCGGCGGAAACTTCGCCGCCTGAGGGTCTCCCACGAAACCCGGTGACTTGACTTTGGAGGCGACCACACGCAGCAGTTCAACAGCCATCTCCCCCTGCAATTTTCCGCGCAGGCGCCTTTCGACCTGCTCCGGCGGTTGCAGGACCATGGCAGGGACATGATCGG